>JAUZOQ010000160.1 GCA_030706385.1 Bacteroidota bacterium
TAGTTCGTCTTCACCACAAGATCCACAATACATGAATCATAGCGGACTCGTATTCGTCGAGCATCTTTGCTTAAGAACTCTCCCCAACCGGGAAGGAAGAGGTCAACGTGTTGGTATTTTTCAGTCGGGGGAATGTCATAATCGCATTCGATTTGGTTTTTCCATTGACAGATCGTTTCGAACGGCGAGCCGCCAACCCACTTATTTTCACTTGTATAACCGTTCTTTACCGCATCGATCTTTTCAAGCATGAACGACGGCTCTTCGGGAAAGAACATACCAAGTTCTTTTTCGGACACGTAGGGATGTAAGCCGAAAATAATATTGTCCTTGTGCGAGCTATTTATTGTTAGGCTCCACGATCGCTGTTGAATCGGCTGGACCAGCCCTCCTTGGATCGAACCCAAAGAATAATCTTTCGTCATGAAGGTGTATTTATAAATCGATGGATTCGTCGATTGTGCATATCGAATAACGTCCCGACTCCTCTTGATCTCGTGCACTCCATAAGGCTCTCGCCTGTCGGTAGCAATCGATCTGATGATAGACGGGACCTTGTAGGTTGAGAGGGCGGCAAATGCGATATCGGGGAAGAGGTGCTGCACTGAATCTTCAAAAAAATATTCGCCGTAACTCGTTGCCTCGGCAGATCGTGTGTCGGAGATGGATTCATTTCCGATTCGAGAATGAGCGCCGCTAAAATTCCCATTGAGATATTGCGAAGCATAATCAGCGAGCAGGAATTCCAGCATCATTCTACAACGTCTTTTCATCGTTGCATCCTTTGCGTATTCGGCGATCTGAACAAGGGGCGTGATGAAGTAGTACAAGTATCGCGGAGAGTCGAACTCGATCTGGCCGAATCGAACGGTTCGGTTTATCCAATAATTGAGATATTGCTCTGATTCCTGATGGAGTTCCTTCGAAGAGCGGTGCATAAACCATTCCGATGCAGGTAGTCCGCGCCACTCCTGAGACATCAGGTAGAGTGATCCATAATACATGAGGAAGTGATTCTCCGTATCCCCACGATACGGTGTAAATTTTTTCCAGCACTCCCTGATCCGTTTTTTGTATCGAGCTGGCAGAATATCCTTCGTTGCTTCGTAAAACCCTGCGCAGTTACTCATCCAGAACATGTCTCCATATTCACTCAAAAGCATTGTGTCGAGCTGACGAAGGCCAAGCTTCCGGTTTATTCCGGTTCGCAATCGTGCTGCGATCACTGAGAAAGTCGGACGATAATCCTTCTCGGCAATTCGGCGCAGTACGTTTTGTTTTAGAGCTCGTGTCTGTCCTTTTGCATCGGCTCCAGGAAGAAGCACGAGAAATAAGAAAGCACAGAAGATCAAACCAAACATTTGTGTGAAACCGCGCCCAACCGATCGAATCTGCTTTGCCATCAGTTATGATCCTGTATTCGAAAAGAGCGCATTCTCCATACCTGGAGTTTGTCAAGTCCGGATCGTTCAAATGAGCCTTCGGACTTCTCGGATAACAGATACTTCCATACACCTCCGCTAAGGGACCCAAGATATAGATTGTCCCCTATCGTCACTAAGGAATGAACATTTTTCGGGGCTCCGAAGACTGAATTTGCAGTGTCCTGCATAAAAATACCTCCTGCACCGCCGATGGTAAGATCATTCTGATAATGGCAAAGTGCCCAACCTTTACTCAGGATTGCTTTCCTCAACCATTTCTTATTCTTGAACTCACTGAAGTGTCCATCCTCTTCAACCCAAGCCGAGAGTCCGTGACTTGTAACGATCATCTCTCGAACAGCCATCCCGCTACCTGATCTCTTTTTCCATGACAATCCTCCATTCTTTGATTCGTACAAACCGGTCTCCGTACCTGCATAAATCCTTTTATAGTCTAGGGGATCGATAGTGATTCGCGAAGTAAATCGAGGTTCAGGGATATCGGTATCGGCCTCGTACCAATTATCTCCGCCATCATTGCTTTTCCAGATTGCCTCCGGAGTTGCAACGTAGATATTCTTTGGATATTTCTGATCGATGCACAGATCGAGGACTTCGGTGATCCTCCAATCGGTGACCATACGCCAATTCACTCCGCCATCGGTTGATCGCAATATTCCATTACCACAGGCCTGAAAAATGATCTTACCGTTGCTCTTTTCTACTAGGTCCATGGAATAACACTTCACATGTTTCCATCCGATCTGAATCCAGGTTCGTGCAGTATCGTCGCTTTGCCAAAGCCCGCTACCGATGGAACTTCCACCCATGAATGCAGAAGGATCATCATTACCGATCGTACAAGCATAGAGACGGATGTGTTGACTAAGCGCAATGCTTGAATAAAAGAGAAGACAGGAACAAACGACTCCAGCAGATACAAATCTAGAAATCACGGAGTATGTGCTCTCTTGGCTACTCATTACCGAACCTCAGATCTGCTTGAATTCCATCGATTCGTGGAGTGAATTTGAGGACTCCGTCTTCGACATGTGCTCCTAAAACCTGTTTTACGATCAAGGTGATGAACTGCGCCCAAGCCCAGACGAGAATTCCGACAGGAGGAAGCGGTGGAGTCGGCCGTACTCCGTAGAACTCGAACCACGCTCCTCCGCTGCCGGCTTTATCAATAAGCCATCCGAGAGCCCTCAAGGCCTTCTCAGTGTCTCCCATTTCGAAATATGCCTGAGCCATGAAGCATGTTGCAAGCGCCCAAGGCCCAGGAGAATCCGGTTCACCGGAAATATCGTAACGACCGTATCCTCCACCTTCCCATGCCTGAGACCAGAGCGTTTCCAACTGCTTTATCGTATTTATAGCAATATCGGATCGTGGATCAACTATTCCATAGATAATTGGAAAACACTGCGATGTATCCGGCTCAAGAAGATGCTTCCCTGTTCTATTCAGCGGCATTTCATCGGGCAGAAATTTCAACAAAAATTCCTCGTTTTCCTTTTTCCTTTCAACAAGAAGTTCTTCCTGAACTTCCCCGGTGAGTAAGCGCCGCTTGATGATCCGGGAGCCTGCGATCAGGGAATGACTTTTATGTGTAA
>JAUZOQ010000161.1 GCA_030706385.1 Bacteroidota bacterium
GCTGCAGTTAGTGCAATGATCGGAGTGTTGCTCTTCGGGAAGGGAAGATCTTTACGAATTCTTTCCGTCGCTTCCAGGCCGCCGAGTACCGGCATTTGGATATCCATCAAGATCACGTCGTACTCATTTTCGATCAGCTGTTCGATCGCCTGCATTCCGTCGGCCGCTTCATCAACGATGATCTGATCAAGCTTCAATTCAAGCGTATCTTTTGCTACGATGCGATTGTACTCGTTATCATCGGCAAGCAAAATGCGAATGCCGGCAAGCGTTGCGATCATCTCTGCGGAGACTTGATGCGGCAGTTCTTTAGATACACCTTCGGTGCCAATGCCATAATGGATGGCAAAGCTGAACGTGCTGCCTTCTCCAGGTTTACTCCTGACGCTTACGGTACCGCCTTGCAATTCGATGAGATGGCGGCTGATGCTAAGGCCAAGTCCCGTGCCGCCGAATTTTCGTGTTGTTTCGCTCGATGCTTGACGGAAGGTTTCGAATATTCTGCCAAGTTCATCATCCGTCATTCCGATGCCGGTATCGGTGACTTCGAAGAGCAGGGTCGCTTCGTTCGAATTGGAGGATGGTCTTCTCGTACACTGAACACAAACCTCGCCTCGATGGGTGAACTTGATCGCATTCCCTGTAAGATTGATGAGCACTTGCTGCAGGCGGATCGGATCGCCGATCAGGAATTGCGGAACATCATCGGCAATCTCGAATACAAGTCGGAGTCCTTTTTCTTCGGCCTTGTACTGCATCGTTTGCCGGACGAGTTCGAACGAATTTTTCAGTTCGAACGGAATTCGCTCCAGCTCCATTTTTCCCGCTTCGATCTTGGAAAGATCGAGAATTTCGTTGAGAATGACGAGCAGTGTTTCCGAAGATTTTCGAATGTTTTCAAGATAGGCGGCTTGATCTTCGCGAGGAGATTTATCGATCAGGATATTCGTCATTCCCATAACGGCATTCATCGGAGTCCGGATCTCATGACTCATGTTCGCCAGGAATTGCTCTTTGAATTTTTCCGATCGCTCGGCGCGAATCCGTTGCTCCTCGGCAATATCTTTTTGCAGTTCGACAACTCTTTTTTGACGTTCGACTTCATCTTTCTGGGAAACAACTTCGGAAGTCCGGTCCCGGACAGTGCGCTCAAGCTCTTTCTGTCTGTTCAAGAATATCGCCGTGCGGCGTTTGGTAAATCCGAAGAAGGAAAGGCCGATCACGAGAGCATAGGTAAAGTAGGCAAATCGCGTTTGCCACCAGGGAGGAGTTATAATGAAGTGCAATTCGGCAGGAACGCTCCAGACTCGGTTTATTCCGCGGCTTGAGACCTTGAAGGTGTACGTGCCGGGAGGAAGATTACGATAATCGGCAAACGATTCCTTTGTAACTGTGCTCCATTTCTCGTCAATGCCTTCAATGATATAGCGATACCGGGTCTGATCGAAGTTGCTAGTCCGTGTTCCGGTGAAGTGGAATGTCAGGTGATTTTGATTATAGGGAAGCTTCAAATTCGCCGGCATGAAATATGGAGCGGAAACACTATCCCACGATATTCCGAGTGCCTCTGCTTCATTATGATCGGGAGGAAGCTTTGTCGAGAAATAACATGTATCCTGGGTACAGCTATAGATCGTATCGGTATTCCGGAGTTTTGTCTGAAGCCATCGATTCGTAAGAAAGCGTGTTTCCTTGCCCATGATATCGATGCCGCTTATAAGCGTCGGGCAGGAAACGGTATCGCTTGCGCCGGGTTTTAAGATCGTAACATTTTCACCGATACCCCACCAGAGATCGCCCTGTGAAGACCGCAGAGCAGAACACCATCTGAAATCGATCGCTCCGAAGCCTTCGGCCTTACCGTAGTTGGTGAACTCCGGTTCTCCATCAGGCTTGAAATTAATGACCGTTAAGCCGCTAAGAGTGCCGACATAGATCTTGCCATGATCTTCGACGAAGGAAGAGACTTCCTGGTTTACGAGGCCTTCGTTCGTCGAAAAATGACGAATCGTTTTCTGAGCGGAATCGACGAC
>JAUZOQ010000017.1 GCA_030706385.1 Bacteroidota bacterium
AGCAGAACTCCTGCTCCTAATTTATATAGTGCAAGCCGTGCACTTGCCTCATCGCCCGGATCGCCAAGCAGGTGATGCGCGATCTCGCAACCATAGCAGCAATAAAGTTCTTCGGCATGCACGTGCGAAGCTGCCCTTACGGGAAGGCCACAGTGATGACATAGAGCTAAACTGACGGATGCTGACATTGTTATATCTGTGATGCGATACTCTTCGGCATGGGTGAATCGTAAAGAAAATTGAAGGCGGACGGGAGCGGGTGCGCCCGTCCAACCTTACTTGTGTCTACTTAGCCTCTTCTCCACCCAAAAGAGGCTGTTATGGCACAAACTTATGATAGGGCGGTTTCTCCACCCATTGACTTAGATTTGGAAGCAAATATCGTACCGAATACCAAGTTGAGCCAAGAATAAAGCAAACCCATATCACAAGCATCCACCAGGGAAAGCGGCTGCCCGCATACGTGAAGCGATCGGGTATCGGCGAATCCTCCTCGGCAATATAGAAATTTTTTTCTTCTTCCATAACTTTAGTTTTTCGATATCGGTATATTCATAATATCTTTCAGTGCATCTTGCTCTGAGACTTTCCGATCTTCTTCATCAAGAAGATATTCACGTTCGAATAAGCGGAATTTCGGCCGCTCAATATCTTTGTAATCGCCGCGAAGCACCGTCCATATGAAAAGCAGGAAAAACCCGATCGCAACAAGGACATACATGACAATTGGCGTCACCGCAAATTGAACGATATCATTTCCAGTCTTGAAGATCGAATATGTAAATTCGATGAACTTGAACGTAAAACCACTTCCGGCGATAATGATAACGCTCCATTGAAAGACGAGAAGAATCTTGTTCTTCCTTTTCGGAGTGTATTGCTGCTCTTTGGGCAGGTCGACGAGTACAGTTTTATTTTCTTCGATTTGAGTCATATGGTACTCCTTTACTGAATACTTGCACGGTTATCTTTCGGTATGCTCTGGATCATTTCGTCCGTCGAATCCTTTGCCCACGATCCAAGCCACTGCAGATATGCCACAACAGCCAAGCCACGCTTATTTGGATGCTTATCGGCGCTGAAGAACCAGGGGAATTCCGGCATGACCGAAGAGGGCACGACATTCGTAGGCTTGAAGAGATGCGCCATCTGCCAATCGTTAGAACGGCGTTCGGATTCGCGGAAGAGATCCGGGCCGACCCGGCGAGTACCCATCATCTGCGGCATCTGCAGCACATTCTGGTACTCGTCAGCTGTCGAAACCTTACCCCATCTCTGGGGTTCGTTCGAGATAGGACGAATCTGCTGCGAATGGCAATGCCAGCATGCTTCGGCAATGTAATTATCCCTGCCAAGAGAGATCGCTTCCTTAAAACTTGCCGCATTGGGTTCTCCATAGTAGAGCTTGAATTCCTGTGGATAATCAGCAGCAAGTTTGTAGAATGACTTGGGAATATGTTTCGCAAGATCGTCGAGACTTTGCGTGGGAATCTTATTCATCATCAGCCACGGAACAAGTCCGGAGCTGACAAAACTAAAAAGAAAGAACGAGAGTCCTGCAACCAGGAACACTGTGCTGAACCGCTCAATAGGTGATTTTGCCATAAAAGATTTTTCTTAAGCTTATGTTCTTCTGTATTATTCTACTACCATTGCCTGGCGCCGATAATCGGTCGCCTCGAAATGTCCCCATTCGCCGATGAATACCATCGTTAGTGCAAATACGATATGGGTCACGGCAGCAACCCAGAATGGAATCATCGTGAGGATCCAATTCCCGCCAAAAAGCATTGGCTCAAGCCACGAAAGAATGCCGTAAAAGTTTACGATCCATATCCCGATTCCGATTGCGACCGCAACGCCAATGCGAGCACGCCTTGTCGACTTTGAAAAATATCGGTACATCAGTACTTCGAATATTATCCCATAGAATGCACCCGTTACGATATAGAGGATAATGCCAATGATCAGCGTGACATCGGAATCACTTGTCAGAGCCGAACCGCCCATCGGGAAAGTCATGAAGACTTTGATCAATTCGAACGGGTTCTTGTCGAAAAGAACCGAACCGATGACATTAAAAAACAAGCTGACAATGGCACCGATACCACCGAGGATCGAACCTGTTGTGATATGATACCACCAATAGAATGTTTTCGGCGGCCAGCCTTCTTCCGTTTTTACGTTTTCCGAATCCGCAGTATGTTCGACATCGTGCATCAAAGCGGCCAATTCCGCTTCTAATTCTTCGATCCGCCGCAGCTGTTGTTCGCGTTTAGTCATGATAGTGTTCTCGGCTATTACAGTGCGATGGTTGGATTTGTCATTGATGCAGGGGCAAGTTCATGCTCAAGGTTGAGCATAGGAACTTCGCTTCCAAGTCTTTTTGGGTTCTTTGCTGTGCGATAGAGATTATAGACCCAAAGCATTTGGCCAAGGACGATCATTGTGCCGGCAAATGTGCGCACCATCCAAAACGGCATCGAAGCAGTAAGCGATTGCTCCCAGATCTGAAGCGAGCGCCAACTAAAGCCTTGCACGAGTCCGGCAATCGTCAGATCGCCAAACATAATAACAGTGCCGATCGCAGTCAGCCAATAGTGCCAGGCGTTGAGGCGTAAGCTAAACCATTCGCGACCGGTAACTTTCGGCCAGAGATGAGTCACCACACCGAGCAGCCAGAAACCAAATACTCCAAGCATGACTAAGTGGGCATGCGCAACAACCCAATCGGTAAAGTGAATGATCTGCTGAAGCGTGAGTGTCACCTGAAAAGCGCACTGTAGGCATGTGGTGAAGTACAGGATCATTCCCGTGTAAAACCACCTCATCGGAATGTTCGTCTTGAGGATCGATCCATTGCCTTTGAGAGTCATGAAAAAATTCACGATCACCGTTGTGACAACGATCTCTACTGCAATAGTCGATGTTACCGCGCCATACTGGACAAACATGGGGATCGGACTCCAAAGAAAATGATGAACTCCCTGCAGCGGATAGAAAAATGCCAGGCCCCAGAAGCCGACAAGCGAGAGAGCATGACTATAGATAGGTTTCTTCAGAATGAGCGGCACGAAATAATACATCATACCCCAGCCAAGAGGAGTGACGAAAAGGCCAACAAGATCATGAATGAAGAGGCCGCCGATCGCAGCGCCTGCAACGCCTGGTGCGAAGAACTGCGGAAGATAATTGCCCATGATATAGACAAGCCCCGTCCAGACAAAGGCCGCTGTAAAATACCAGAGTGACACATAGAGCGGCTTTTCTTTGGTCCGAAGAATCGGGACGTAAAAATTGACAGTCATCAGGAGCACACCGATCACAACGACGGGATCGATAAAGATAGGAGTCTCCGCCCATTCGACTCCTTGCGCATATCCAAACATTTGTCCGACAAAGGTCGCAACGAGGATCGTCTGCCATGCCCAAAAAAGAAAGATCGACACGCTTCTCTTCCATACTCGTTCGCCCGTTAGACGCGGCACAGCCCAGTACAAGCCGCCGAAGAACAGATTGGCAAGAAATCCATACGCAGCCATATTGGTATGGATCATGCGAATCCTGCCGGGAGAGAGAACTTCAATTCCCGGGAAAAGATAATTGCGAAGGAATTGTGTCGAGAAGACAAGTCCTGCAAGCAGAGCAAGGAAAAAGAAACTGATTCCGGCGATGAAGTGAGCCTTCACCATCCACTTGTCTACGAGTGAACTTCCTTCCGATGTTTTTGGCAATGCGCCGACATTTACTATTGACATACGTTAGGCTGTTTGTGTGTAAAAATCTATTTGTGTTTTGTAGAATCGGTTGCAGCGACTACAGGAATGTTTGCGAGATCTGCTTCCTTGACATTTGTCTTGCCCATAAGAAAGATGACATAGGAGACGAGATGCCAATTCTCTTCATCAGTAAGGATACCCCCGAATGCAGGCATAGGCGTACCGGCAAGGCCTGTATAGAATGTGCGATAAATATCTTCAATGCGCGAACCGCCTTTTAGGACTCCTTCGCGAAAGTTGAATGGTTTGATCGGATTATCCTCGGCATCCTTGAGAGCAGCTGCTGAATTTCCGTCGCCAAGCCCTGTTTGTCCATGGCAGTTTGCGCATCCCATCTTCGCATAGACGGCTTTTCCTTTTGCAGCGGATTCCAGACTGCCGACCCATGTAGGAGGATTCCCGAATGTCAGTGCGTTCGGAGGAGGAGATGTCTGCCAACGCTCGGAAAACGTTTTGATGTATTCAATGACATTGGCACGATCGGTTTCCGGAAGCATTGCCCAACTCGGCATGGAGCTGCGCGGAACGCCGCGTAAAAGGGTCCGGTGTAGATCGGCATCGGCTGGAAGAGAGCCCGAAGGCGTCGAGATGAACTTGAACATTGCCCGTGTGAAATTGCGAGGTTGCACCGAAAGCATTGCACTGGCGGGGCCTTTGCCATCTCCTTTAACTCCATGACAGCCGGAGCAGTATGTTTCATACACTTGCTTGCCGGCATATACCTTTGACCATTCGGCATCGCTCACTTTACCGCGTCGAAGGGTATTGATCTTCTTAGCTGTGGATTCTTCTTCAAATGGAGTTTGCTTGCAACTAGTTAGGCATAGTAGTGCAATACAGAGTGCGGTATATAATCGCGCCATGGTATGGGTGGATAAAATCAATAAGATTTAGTAAAATGCCCCCCAACTCCGAGGGCACGACAGAAGTAATATTGTTAATCGGGAATTCTTGTCTCCAAATTATATGCCAAAGCCCAGAAAATGTCAAATTAGCAAAAAACTTGACGATTAATCAAGGTAACCGTAAGAAAATCTTACTGGCATTAATTTTTTTTTTTCCGCTCGCTATAATGTCTTTGAAAAAACGGGTATTGTTGTCACAGCTGCCTTCAGGTAGGCATCGAAACACATTGCAATATTTCTCAGAAAATATCTACCCTTTTCCGTGATCAGGAGCGTCGCTGGTGTATCAATCACCATTCCATCGGATTCCAACTCTCCGAGAGCATCAAGAGAAGAAGAAAAGTAGACGTCAAAATCAATATCGAACAATTGATTGATCGCAACTTTGTCGATCTTCAGGTCGCACATCAGGCGCATGATAACTTCTTCGCGAATTCTATCATCGGCCGTCATTTCCAGACCCGATACGACAGGGAATTGGCCCTTATCGATCTTTTCATAGTATGTGGGCAAGCTCTTAGCATTTTGGGTAAATGTTGTTCCAATATGACTTATTGCACTCATACCGAGCCCAACGAGATCGCAGCCTGCGAGAGTTGAGTAGCCCTGGAAATTGCGTTGCAAGGTGCCTGCAGCCCGTGCTTTTGAAAGTTCATCACCGGGCTTTGCAAAATGATCCATGCCGATGTATTCATATCCATGCTCGAGAAATGTATTCGTCGCATCGGTAAAGAGTAAGAGCTTCTCCTGCGATTCAGGAAGATCCTCGATGTGAATGAGCTTCTGGTGAGGTTTTAACCACGGAACATAGGCGAAATTATACAGAGCCAGGCGATCAGGTTCAAAAAGAAGAACTCTCTCTAGGGTCTTCTTGAAGGATTCTCTGGTCTGCATAGGCAGCCCATAAATAAGATCGATATTGATACTATCGAAACCGCATCTTCTGCACCAATCGATCACTTGCCGGGTAACGGATTCCGGCTGAAGTCTATTGATCGCTTTTTGCACCTTCTCATCGATATCCTGAACTCCGATGCTTGCGCGGCGGAATCCCACATCGGCAAGTGCCTGGATATGATCCCGGGTTACTTCACGCGGATCGATCTCAACGCTGATCTCAGCATTCTTCGCGATCCGGAAGTATTTGTGAATAGCTTCTCCGAGCCTTCTGATCTCGGATGGGAGTAAATGGGTTGGAGTACCTCCACCCCAATGTACCTGCACGACATTTCTATCGCCGATCACTGTGCTGGTCATCTTGATCTCTTGCTCGAGATAGTCGAGATATTCGGCGATGCGATCACGATTATTCGAAATGAGCATCGTACACCCGCAGAAATAGCAAAGCGTATCGCAGAAAGGAAGATGAAAATACAGGGAGATATCCTCACCTGCGCGTTCCAAGCTCAGGAGCCTGGCATCGGATGAATAATTTTTTTTGAATGCCGGAGCCGTTGGGTAGCTGGTATACCGCGGTCCGGGCTTGCTGTACTTTTGCAGCAGAGGTAGAAGCTCGACAATATTGTTTGGCATGGGTGAATTCCTCCTTAAAGTTGTTCGAAATGAGCTGTAAAATGTCTAAGTAGTTCGCTTTCATAAGTTATTCGTAGTCCTCGGGCATTCTCCTTGGTTCTGATGATCTCATCGAAGACTTCGACCACATAATCAATATGACTCTGCGTATACACTCTGCGCGGTATGGCAAGACGGACGAGTTCTTTCGGAGCCGGAATCAGTTTTCCGCGTTTGTCATATTTACCGAACATGACCGATCCGATCTCGACCGAACGAATGCCGCCTCTGAGATAGAGTTCGCAGACGAGTGCCTGGCCGGGATATTCGTTAACCGGAATCTGGGGATACAACTTTTGTGCATCGATATAGACGGCATGTCCGCCTACAGGCATGATCAGCGGAATCCCTTTCTTGTGAAGATGCTCTCCGAGATAGGTTGTACTGGTAATGCGGTAATGCAAATAGTCCGGATCGAATATTTCACGGAGGCCTACGGCGATCGCATCCATATCGCGACCCGCAAGACCACCATAGGTCGCGAAACCTTCGGTAATGATCAGCAGATTCGTGCATGCTTCGGCAAGTGCCTTATTCTTCAGCGCAAGAAATCCTCCGATATTGGCGAAGGCATCTTTCTTCGCACTCATGATGCAGCCATCGGCAAGAGCAAACATTTGCTGTGCGATACTGCGATAACTCTTGTTCCTGAACCCTACTTCGCGATGGCGAATAAAATAGGAGTTCTCGGCAATTCTGCAACAGTCAAGAATAAAAAGCAGCTTGTGTTTTTTGCATATCGAGGCAACTTCTTTTGCGTTGTGCATACTGACCGGTTGACCGCCTCCGCTGTTATTGGTTACCGTTAGAATGACGGCCGAAATGTTTTGGGCGCCATAGGTCTGAATAAGCGATTCCAGTTTTTCCGTATCCATATTTCCTTTGAACGGATGATCAAAGGCGATCATAGCCGATTCAGGCATTGGAATATCAATAGCTGTGGCTCCGGTAAACTCGATGTTCGCGCGTGTTGTATCGAAATGCGTATTGCTGATAAAGATCTTTCCTTTTCCTCCGAGATATCCGTAGAGAATCCGTTCAGCCGCTCGGCCTTGATGGGTTGGCAGTATGTGCGGGTATCCTGTGAGGTCGTGAATCTCCGCCTCGAGGCGCTGCCAGCTTCTGGCGCCTGCATAGCTTTCATCTCCTGACATGATGGCCGACCACTGCGCTGCAGACATTGCAGAGGTGCCGCTATCGGTAAGAAAATCGATCATGACATCACTGCTATGCAACAGGAAGGGATTGAAATGTGCACGATGCAAGTGATGTTCGCGCTGCCGCTGCGAAGTCAGCCGAATTGGCTCGACCGATTTTATCTTGAAAGGCTCGAAGATCGTTTTGTACTTCATATCTTTGCAAATCGTGCCTGAAAGAATCGTAAGTATTTAGGCTCATACACCATCTTCAATCCACCGATCTTCTTCCGGTCATCGAAGACACTTGCAACGGATTCGAAGACGACATCCATATGAGCTTGCGTATAGACACGCCTCGGAATCGTGAGTCTGACAAGTTCGAGGTTCGGCCTGTGCTCGACTCCGGTTTCCTTTTGTCTTCCCGCCGATACGATTCCGCGCTCCATAGAGCGGACTCCCGAATCAAGATAGATCTCAGCAGCCAGGGTTTGCGCAGGATAGACCGATTGATCGAGATGAGGCAGGAATTTCTTTGCATTGAGAAAAACTCCGTGTCCGCCGACCGGCTTGACGATCGGAATTCCTGCAGCGATCATCTTATTGCCGAGATACTCGACTTGTCCTACTCGCGCACGTATGTGATCGTCCTGAACGGATTCGGTGATGCCGATCGCCATTGCTTCCATATCGCGTCCCGCCAGTCCACCATAGGTATGCAGACCTTCATAGACGACGACCATATTACTCGCTTCTTCATAGATTTTCTTGCTATTCATGGCAAGAATGCCGCCAATATTGACGAGAGCATCTTTTTTGGCGCTCATGGTGGCGCCATCGGTGAGCGAGCATATCTCTTTAATGATCGCAGCAACGGGTTTATCTGCGTAGCCTTTCTCGCGTCTTTGAATGAAATATGCATTCTCGGCAACGCGCGTCATATCATGAATGATCGGGATCTTGTGCTTCTTCGTCAATTCGCGAAGTGCCCGCAAATTCTCCATGGAGATCGGTTGGCCTCCGGCCATATTCACTGCAGTTGCAATACAGACGTAGGGAATTTTCTTTGCGCCCACCTTCTTGATCAATGCATCGAGTTTCTTCAGATCGACATTCCCTTTGAACGGATGTTCATTCTCAGCATCGTGGGCTTCATCAATGACAATATCGACGAACGTACCGCCTGCCAATTCCTGATGCAGACGTGTAGTTGTAAAATACATATTCCCCGGAACGAAGTCGCCCGGCTTGATCATGATCTTCGAAATGATATTCTCTGCTCCGCGGCCCTGATGTGTGGGAATCACATATTTATACCCATAATATTTGCGGACAGCTGCTTCAAGATGGTAGAAATTCTCGCTTCCGGCGTATGCCTCATCACCGCGCATCATTCCTGCCCATTGCATATCACTCATCGCAGAAGTCCCGCTATCGGTAAGAAGATCAATGTATACTTCCTTGCTTCGGAGGAGAAAAGTGTTGAAGGCTGCTTTCTTGATCGCTTGTTCGCGCTCGGCCCGGGTTGTCATATGAACGAGCTCAACCATTTTTATTTTGTATGGCTCAGCCCATGAGAGATGTCGATTTGATTTAATCATTATTTTTTTCAATATTTTTTTTCTACTGCGATTAATTCGCCATTTCCATGGCGCCGGAAGTGAGTTCGTGTTCCAGCCTTTGCGCTCGCGGAAAGAGTACAAAATTCTCTAAGAAGACATGGCATCGCAAGTCGCGCTCGTACTCCGTAAGCTGCTGATACATGAGCTTCATTGTGGCACATACATTTGGCGGTGGATTAAGGTCATTGAGACTCTCATGGATCTTCACCATTTCATTCCCGGCAACTTCATGCTCGTATTTCAGGTCTGCAATAGTATGTGCAAGCCTTGCAAGCATCAAGGCGTCGGCTTGCTGACCGCTCCGAGCCATTCCTGTCAATTTTCTAATAGCTGGGAAGAGCAATTCCTCTTCTTTCTTCGTGTGCGCTTGTAAATCCACAGCGATCTTGGCAAATACTTTCTGAGCCACATACAGTTGGGGATATTGTGTGCCGTAGCTTTCAACGCTTCTCGTGATTTGCTCAGAAATGATCGGTATCATCTTTCTGACATAGCTGTGGTGAGTCTCAATAATGTAGTCTATCAGTCGAGGAAGCTCCCACTGCATTGCATTCGGCAAAGGATCATTCCCGCTGGGTTCCGCTTTGGCTACTTCGCGAATTTCGCGAGCCACAATGGATGGATCCATGAACTTGATCTTACAAGCATCTGCTAGCTTGAGATTACCATGGCAACAGTAATCCAGACCGAACTTCTCAAGTACGGCTGCCGCATTAGGGTTTTCTAGCACAATGTCGCCCATTCGTGTATCTTCGATTTGCACTTCTATCGCTAATCCTCTCCTTTCTTAGTTACCTCCAACTTACATGCCAAAAAGAAAAACGTCGAAATTAGGTCAGAATGAGACATTTCTCAGACGAAAGTGTAAATAAACTTTACGATGAATCACTTTTCTTTTCGAATCCTATCTTATTGTGCGAAGCGCTCTGTGTATTTTGTATAAGAAAACATCTGCGGATTTTCAGCCATTTTCAGGCTGCCGCTAGGGGTGGATAGGGCAAATATGTTTGCTTAGAGAGCGGTATTGGCTTGTCGGATATGTTCGATCCCGACTTCCTCGATCGCGTCGACGATCATAGGATAGTATCGGTCCAGCGGACACTCAACCTGATTGCGATCATCGCAATTCTCCGGAGCGCCGTACGAGCAATTCTCGCAGACGTTTTCGCGAAGTCCGGCCACATAGTCTTCATAGCGATTGCTTTTTGTCGCAAGAATAGATTTCACGATCCTGTCGTAGTTCGATTCGATCGTGCATTCTCTTGCCGAGCTGATCCGGCAATTTCCTTGGCTATCTGCATCGATGCAATGCGTGCAGACTCTCTCTTTGATTGCTTCAAGATATTTGTCCATGATTTACCTCCTCCATTAAATGAAATGTAAAATGCATTTCTATATATCTTTTTGCATAAAATTTTTTACTGCTTCTTTGCCGAATCTGCCGGCATGAACGTGCGAACATAAGCAGCAACATAGGCAATATCATCCTTTCCCAATGTCCATCCATACGGCGGCATTGAGGGTGACTTGTTCGTACCACGGCCGCCATCGCGGATGATTTGGATCAAACGATCGTCTGAAAACTCACTTAAATAATGCTGCTCGGTAAGATCGCGGGGTTTTGGATCCAAGTTATACGTATTAAAGCCATCGGCCTTTCCTTCGGCGCCATGGCAGACCGCACAATATTTCGAATAGACATATTGCCCCTGGTGTTGCTCGTAGCTCAAAGTGGGCGGGGGGTGAGCGGCCAAGGAATCTGCGATGCGCAGCGAATCGCGCTTCGCCGCCAGGGAATCGTTGCTTGCGGAAGTGGAATCGTTGCCAGTACTCGCAGAGTCTTTTGC
Organism: Bacteroidota bacterium; assembly: GCA_030706385.1. Lineage (GTDB taxonomy): Bacteria > Bacteroidota > Ignavibacteria > Palsa-1295 > Palsa-1295 > PALSA-1296. Next base: position 10,862 of record JAUZOQ010000017.1, read on the forward strand.
AGCACCCGTCGAATCTTTCGTTACGGTCAGAGAATCCTTCGCGGATCTCCCTTTTGGCTTATCGGCATTCCGCTTATTTTCACAGCCTGCTGAAAGCAACACTGCACAGGCAGCAACGAGGAGAAGGTATGATATTCTGTATTGCATGATCTACTCCTTTTTTTGCTTCAAGAGAAATGCCGTAATTGCCTCTGCATCTGCGTCGCTCAGATTATTATTCGGTTCGATCGTACCTGGTTTGAAAACTTGCGGATTCTTCAGCCAATAGTAAACCCAGCCTGCTTTCAATCGCGAACTCAATTTATCGAGAGGTGGCCCGACATATCCGCCCTTGCCTTCTATCTGATGGCAGCTCTGGCATCCGTAACGATCAAAGTACAGACTCCTTCCGTGCAAAGCAAGTGTGTCATTGATCGGAACGGTTCGATTGAGTGAATCGGCAATGAAGTTTACCTGCATGTAGTCGACGAGTATCTTTCGGTCGGATTCGCTCAACGAAAGATTCGGCATTCGTTCGGTAAGGATCGGACGAAGAGAATATGGCACCTTGAAGTAGTTCATGATCCAATCGGGTTGAGCCTGCGATGCTTCGAGCGAAAGATCGGTGGCAACGAGTCGTCCGCTCCCTTGCATCTTGTGGCATGCCAGGCATGCGAGATCATCGACAAGTTTCCCGAATTCGCCTTGCGGAGAAAACACGCCTCGGGGTAGGGCGCGACGAACATACTTATTCGGAATGCTTTCATTTCTATTCGCAAGCAAGGCAACAGTAATTGCCTGCGCCTCCTGCTCCGTAAACCCGAACTTCGGCATTTTTGCCGTTGCAGAAAATGCATGAGGCGTCATGAGCTTGGTTTGAATGTATTCCGGCAATGATCTGTCGATCTTCGACTGGCCGAAATCGATCTCATACATTCTTTTACTTCCGACAAATGACAGGTCCGGAGCCATCTCTTCGGCCCGATTCATTGTGCCAAGTTCATGGCATCCGCTGCAATTGTATTTCTTGAAAGCTGTAAGACCCTTTTGGTACGCTTCAGGATCGGGCGTGTGATCCGGGGGCTGGACCATATCGTAGTCTACGAACTCGTTTTTCATGTAAAGCACTACCGCTGCAAGATCTTCGTCACTAAATCTGAAGCGAGGCATTTCCACATTGGACATTACATGTTTCGGGGACTTGATATAATTATACAGCCATTCAATGCTCACTTTACTCGAGACTTTGCCAAGATCAGTAGCAACATATCCGCCTTTTCCATTAACGGAATGACAGCTGATGCAGCGAGCTTCTCCGAAACGCGTTGCCCCCAGCTCAAGCATTTTTGCTTTCTGTGCATCGGCCGGATTCAATACCGAAGCGGGAATCGCCGGTAGTGAAGAACCGTCAGAGAGAGTTGTAAATGTTTTGAGGAAATCGGCAATGTTATTCGCATCCTCATCCGGCATGTTGAAGTTCGGCATGCGGGCATGAGGCCAGTACGCTGTCGGGTTCTTCAGCCAATTGATGAGCCATCCGCCATTAACTTTTGAACCGACGCCATCGAGCGGTGGGACCCATCTCTTGCTATATCCTTCGATCTTATGACAGCCCGCACAATTATATTCGGCAATGAGTTTGCGTCCGAGACTAAGCAGCGGTGCTTCGCGAACTTCCTGATCCTTATGACATTTTCCGCAAGAAGCTTCCATGAATTTTGCCGGCAAGACCGGTTGATCCCAAAATTCACTTTGTCCGTGAGCTTCCTTGAATTCTGTCGCAGCCCCCTGTCCGTCATGGCACGATGTGCAACCCATGTCCTCAATATCGTGATGCATGAGGGGATGGGTGCGGAATGGTTGGGGCGCATTTTTCAAAGCAGGTTCTTTGATGCCCAGATGACAAGTTGTGCATCGATCGACTCGATTGAGGCTTTGCACCCAGATCTGTTTGATACCGATCTCTGTCGGCCTCACTTTTTGCGGCAGGGTTGCGATTAGGTCATTGTAGGAGTTTTGATATTTTTTCCATTCCGGAAAAAATCCTTTGAATGGAGCGATCGCAAGGATCACGAGAAATATGATGGCGACGATCGCAAATATCTTTCTTTGATTCTTCATAAATCGTCTGTTCCTTCTAGTAAATATGCTCCCAAGGCCACGTCCAACTCCATTCCGGCCCACGGAAAAGAGTACCGATCGCTGTAAGCACGACAACGATGAGTACGAACCACGTCATGATCCACCATTGCACCGGTCGCGTGCCGAGCCAGCCAATGAACCCCTTCTCGCTATGAACGAAATAAGGGATGAGCATTAATACTGTCATCACAAGTGTCGGTACTAGCATTGCGTAGACATCAAAGATCAGCAGGACAATGCACATCGCTCCGATCGTGATGAGTGCTACGACCAAGGTCTGCGGCCGATGCTGCTTCCACATGCCCTCTTGCTTGAGATTGACATTGAAATATGGAATTGCCACAAGCGCTAGCACGACGAGCATCGGCAGAATAACACCGGCAACAATGGGCGGAAAGTAGTGAAGCAATTCCTGCAGTCCGAGAAAATACCACGGAGCCTTGGCAGGATTAGGGGTATGCTGCGGATTTGCCTCCCACTCCAGTGGAGCGTTAAAGAATAGCGAAAGCAGCGACAGCACGATCACTAAGATCATGAAGGCAATGATCTCGCGAACTACCAGATTCGGAACGGTCATCACCGTTTCCGTTTCTTCCTGCCGCACGCGTGCAGCGGTCCGGTCCTTTACAAACTCTACTCGCCGTGGTATTTTTTTGGCGTCGGACGATCCTTCGGCTTCGTATTCCTTCGACATAATTAGACTCCTCCGTCTTTTCTGACTCTCCAAAAGTGAACGCCCATAAGCACCATTGTAGCAATGGGTAGGATAAAGCAATGCAGCACATAAAATCTAACGAGAGCATTCTCGCCTACGATATTCCCTCCGAGAAGAAGGTAGCTCATCTTGTCTCCGATTCCGAACGGAACGGCGCGTGCCATATTCGTGCCAACCGAGATTCCCCAAAATGCCAGCTGGTCCCAGGGAAGCAGATAACCGGTGTAACTCAGAAGAATTGTCAATACCAGAAGAATGACTCCGACGACCCAGTTGAATTCTTTCGGTGGCTTATACGAGCCGGTGTAGAAGACACGCAGCATATGCAAGAAAGCAACAGCAACCATCGCATGCGCCGACCACCGATGCATGTTGCGCAAGAACAATCCGGAAGAGACGACGAACTGCAGATCCTTCATATCGGCGTAGGCCTCCGAAACAGAAGGTCTGTAGTAAAGCATCAGTAACGCGCCCGTTAGTGTCAGGATAATGAATAATCCTGCCGTAAGGCCGCCTAATGCCCACGTGTAAGTAATCTTCAGGGAGCGCTTGCGCACCTTCACCGGATGAACGTGAAGAAAGAAATTATAAAACACGCTCTCGGCGCGTGCACGATTCGAGATCGGCAAACCATGCCGGAATACCGAGCGCCAAACGCGCGAGGTAAATAACCGTCCGAGAGTTTTATTCTTCTCCATGATCAATCCAAGCTAGTGTTCAAACTTTAAGTACATTATGTTCATCGACTTTTACCCCTTTATCGACGATCAAATTTCCTTGATCGTCAAGAGTCATTTCGAATCGCGGCAGTTGTTTCGGAGCCGGACCGCCGATAACAGTACCCTCCCGATTGAATTTGCTCCCATGGCACGGACAGGCAATGATGCCTTCCTCGCCTTTCCAATTCGTGATGCATCCAAGATGCGTACATGTGGCAGAAAGCGCGAAGAAATATCCTTCTTTTGCTCGAACGACAAAGACATTTTGATCCTGGATGAGAGTCACACTTCCGGGAGAAAAATTCGAAGGTGTGCCGAGCTTGAACTTCGTCGGAGGTTCTTTTACAACGTTCGGGGAAAGATAGGATGCGCTGAGAGCGATCGAGCCTACGGAGACTATTCCGATCGATCCCAATCCGAGCAACTCCAGAAAGTAACGGCGAGTAACCGAGCCTTCCCGACCTTCTTTTCCGTTTTCTTTTTCGTCCATAACCCGTATCTCCTATCGATTCACAAGTGTATTGATCGGCATCGGAGCCGATGTGACATAACTCTCCATGGTTATACACCCTACAGGGCAGCGCATCGCGCAGAGTCCGCAGCGTATGCACCGTTCTTCATTTTTGATCATTACCGATCCGATCATTTCTTCCGTTTTGCCGGCAAGCACAACGTTGTAAGACTCATGCAGATCGGGAAGCAATGTCTCTTCAAATCCAACTCGCTCCATCATTATCAGGTCAATGCAATACTCGGGGCATATGTCGACGCATCCGCCGCATAAGATGCACTCGCTTCCGGTATCTTCACCGGCTCTGTTGAAGGTCGTGTTTTCCCAGCAGTGCAGGCAGCGTGTAGCTTCCAGGCGAGCTTCTTCTTCGTTATACCCGATCTCGATCTGCGAAACTCCAACACGCCTGTCGATATCTAAGCTTGGAATCGGCACCCGGGATAACGACTCATATCCCCAAGGCCTGGAATAGGTTTTCGTGTTGGCAACGATGATCTCGATATGATCTTCACGCAGATCGACCTCTGCAAATTGTTTTTCTCCTCTGTTAAGAAATTGATGGATGGACTGTGCCGCTCGTTTTCCGTTGGCAATTGCGTCAATCGCTATCCGCGGGCCGAAGGAAACGTCACCTCCTGCGTAAATTCCAGGAGCGGTTGTTGCGAGAGTAATGGGATCCACTTTGATCGTATTGCGCGGCGTGACTTCGATGCCATCAGCTGGATCGATCCAACTAAGATCTGAAGTCTGTCCGATCGCCATAATGATCGTATCGGCTTCGATAATGTTTTCCGAATTCGGAGCAAATTTCGGGTTGAAACGTTTATTCTCGTCGAAGACGGAAAGACAATCGACGGTTTGCAGGCCGGTTACTTTGCCATTAACTCCAACGATCTTATTCGGCCCCTTTCGGGTATGAATATGAATGCGTTCTTCTTTCGCCTCCACAATCTCCTCGTGTGCAGCCGGCATCTCGTTCCAGTCTTCAAGGCAGACCATATGAACTTCTTCAGCACCGAAGCGGATCGCAGAGCGTGCAACATCAAGTGCTTGCGTGACCTCTGTGACCTGAGTCGGCTCGCCTTTTTCTTGCCGAGCAACGGTTCTTGCAACATCGATGGCAACACTGCCTCCGCCGATGACAATGACCTTGTGACCTAACTCAACGCGATAGCCAAGATTGACATTCAGGAGATAGTCTACTGCGCGTAGGACGCCATCGAATTCTACTCCCTCGATTGTAAGATCGCGGCTCTTGTGAGCTCCGATCGCGATAAAAAAAGCTTGAAATCCTTCTTCTCTCAAAGAAGCGATTGTGAAATCTTTCCCAAGCCTGACATTGAGCCGCAGTTCTACGCCGAGGCTAAGTATTGCGTTGATCTCAAGTCGAATGAGTTCTCTGGGGAGACGGTACTCTGGGATACCGAGACGAAGCATACCTCCTGCAACGGACTGTGCTTCGAAGACGGTAACTTCGTACCCCTGAAGCGCAAGATCATGCGCGCAGGAAAGGCCTGCAGGTCCTGAACCGATGATGGCAACACGAATCCCGTTTCGCTTCACCGATTTCCCGAAAACCTCTTTGAGTTTTTCGAGATCCATCATGCTCTCGACACCAAAGCGTTCGCAAACAAAACGCTTCAGCGCACGGATCGCGATCGGCTCATCGATCTCTCCTCGTCTGCAGGCAGTCTCGCAGGGAGCAGCGCAAACCCTCCCGCAGATCGATGCGAAAGGGTTCGGGCGTCTCGCTACAGAATACGCTTCCCGGTATTTGCCTTCCTCGATCAGGCCTACATACCGGCCGGCTTCCGTATGCACCGGACAAGCCGACATGCAGGGGAAGTTGGAATCAAGCCACTCGAGATTGACAAATTTGATCTGCTCAGACATGCGGGTGAAGATTCAGGCACACGTTGAAACTACCGTTTGATGTCGAAATTTGCTTCGACCTCACCGGATTCCGTGACGGTGATCTGCTGGGCTGCTCCATGAAGCTTTTCATGCCAGATCTTGAGCGTGTAGGTACCTGCCGGCACACCCTTGATCGTGTAACTGCCATCAGCTCCAGTTACAGCGTGGTAGGGCGTTTCCAAAACGACAACCGTGCCTTGCATTTCCGGATGCACATTGCAGAGCAAGGTGGCAATACAACCGGCCGATGTAAACGTCATAGACTTCGTCTGTCCTTTCGGCCAAGAACCAAGATTGAATTTGCCATCACATTTATCAGGCGAATACACATTATGAAGCACATCGTCACTATTGAGGAAATCGACGGTCGTACCCACAAGTACCGGAAGTACTTTGGGCTTGAATGTCATGTTGCGTTGATCGATCTTTGCATGAGCCTTCGGAGCGGGGAATGACTTTCCCGGGATCTTATCGATGTAGACAACGGCATCACCTGCATTTTTTGCACCATGTGCAGTTACTTTGCCTTTGATCGTTCCGGCCTGGATGCTTTGTGCCGTTGCAAGAATTGCTGCAACGACGATCATGAGAGTTACTTTCATTTTCATTGGTATTCCTTCGCTTAAGTGGATATTATGGTTTAGTAAAACTGAAATTTAGATTCCCAGTGTCATCATCAATTGCGTTTGACCGTTTTGGAACTTGGAATCTCCATCGGCTTTGATGAAGCTCGTCCGAAGAGTCCATTTGACATTCGGCCTCCAAAGGAAAACGATGCCGGGTACGATCTGTATGTCCGAATAGCTGGAAGCTATTGCCTTGGTAGGATCATTGGGATCCGGAATTGCGTGTTCGCTATTCCAGGTTTCGAATCGGATGCCTGGCAGAAGCCATGGATATGCGACGACATCGAGTTCTGCGAACGCAGTTGTTGTCTTTGCCGAAAGATTTGGAGCTTGTAAGAATGGATTGTCATCCTTGCGTATGCCGATGCCTCCGAAGAGATTGAACCGGTCGAACCAAAGATTGATATCGCCGCCGAACATGGTGAATGTGTTCGTTTGGTTATTCGACCCAGCCACTGTATCACCAATCAGAGGCAGACTCGGATCGGCCGCCAGTAATGCATTGCCGCCATAGACGAAAGCTCCGATCGTAAATGAGTTGTCGACATAGGGCTGCAAATTATTCAGGTTCGGGCCACCGGCAGTCACGCCATCAAGCGGTAGCCCGCCAACCTTGTATGAAAGGTGTCCGTAAAAATCTTTGTCGGAATGGAGCGGTCCACCCTCTGGACCAAAACCTTCCACAATGCCTGCACTGTAAAATAACCGTCCGTCAGCAGCCATTCCGTTCACTTCGATACCGCTGAGATGCTCTTCGAGAGTCCAACCCATTTGGTCATCATGGTGATCAGCATCACCAAAGGCTCTTGTCGTTAACCAATATCCTTCCATCCATGCACGATGGGTGGAAAAGGAAAAAAGCTGAGGTTCAAATACGCCGATGCGGGCATTGAGTGCATAAGAATCTCCGATAATGTTGCTGATGCTGAGGAAGATGCGATTGAGTTCAAGCCCCTCGCTGCTAAATGAGGCCTGGCCCCAAAATGCCATATCCTCGCCCAATGTACCACCGATCGCTGTTTCGATTGCATTACCCAGGCCACTGAAGCTCCATCGTGCATTCGTCGACGGATCGCCATCGATAGTCTTCGGGTTGTAATCGATCTCGCCATTCAAGAATAGGGAGATTGGAGAATGTGATGGTATGGTACCGGGCCAGATCGCATCGGGGAATGATTTCTTGTTTCCTTCTGCACCAAGGCTGACTTCTTCATCCTTGGTAAATTCTGCGTCCGTGTGCCCTGGGAATTGATAGCCGTTTCTTCTGAATGCATCGCCAAAAGCATTCAGTTTCGGAAATCCGACATGGCAGGTTGCACAGCTTGTCTTGTACTTGCGTGCGAATGCGGGGATTGCCGAACTGTTTTCACTCAAGACTAAGACAAAAAAGAATGCAAGTATGGAGAGATACAGTACTTTTTTCATCGCGTTATAGAATAGTTAGTAAAGGTCTGTTCTGTGTTCAAACAATAAGTGTTCCAACGAATGAATTTGAGTCGAAACAACCCGATGAGTCGAATTTTGACCGGAAATAGCGGTTCGTATTGTGGAAAGTGTAAAGAGAAGAAGAGAACCGTAAGGAATTCTTACGATTCGAGTTGAGAGTGAGTGGATATCTTCCGATCCCTGACTGTAAGAGAAATGAAGCCGAACTGTCAGCTTGGTGCCGAATCGGTTCGGTATCGTCAGGGGTTAGTTAACAGCGCTGTAGGCTTGTCGAATATGTTCAATCCCGACTTCTTCGATCGCATCGACGATCATAGGATAGTATCGGTCCAGCGGACACTCAACTTGATTGCGATCATCGCAAGTCTCGGGAGCTCCGTAGGAGCAGTTCTCGCAGACGTTCTCGCGAAGTCCGGCTACGTAGTCTTCATAGCGATTGCTTTTGGTCGCAAGAATGGATTTCACGATCCTGTCGTAGTTCGATTCGATCGTGCATTCTCTTGCCGAGCTGATCCGGCAATTTCCTTCATTATCTGCATCGATACAATGTGTGCAGACTTTTTCCTTAATTGCTTCAAGATACGTATACATATAATTGTCAATGTGGCGGATGATAAGATCCGCCACACATGCTATTTCAAACTGTTCAAATACGCCAACAGCGCATTCATCTGATCATCGGGTAACTCGACAGGATCCATATTCCCGTCTTTCATTTTCTGAGTCGGAGTTTTTAGGAGATTCAACAAGGCGTCATGATTATATTTTTCTCCGATGCCGAGGAGCTTTGGGCCTGCATCTGTGCCGGTGCCATTATCTCCATGACATCCGTCGCATGAATTATCGGTAAAGAGTTTCTTACCTTTTGCTGCAAGCGGATCGGCAAGTTCGATATTCTGCGATGCCAGGCTCGATCCGGCGAGCTCGGGCTCAAACTTTGCCTTGATGAACGCTTCGGTTTCCGCTGCTTGCTTCGCCAGTTGTTTGGCAGTGGTCGTATCACGGGCATCATCGTTTCCACTTTGCCATCCGAGGAATACTAACGATCCAAGAACAAGAAGAAAACTTCCGATGGCGATCGGTCTTTTCCATGGCTTGCGCTGGTGTTTGCGATCATAGAATGGAAGCAAGGCCAGACATCCGATGATGATTGCCGGTATGACGACAATTCCGATTACGACGTTCGGGCCGCTCCAGTACTTCAGCCATTGGAAGATCGGCAAATAATACCATTCCGGTCTTGGCATAAATTGCGTATCTGCCGGGTTTGCTTTCGGGCCGAGTTCTGCAGGGGAGAGGTAAGAAAGTAATCCGAGTATACCGACGAGGATCGTAGCGAAGACGATGTCATAAACGACTTGCTTCGGATAGAACTGCTCGGTCTTCATCTTCGGCTCGATCGGATCGGCTTTGATCGGTCCGGCAGAACCGGCTTTGCGGAAAAGAAATACGTGCGTTCCGACAAACGTGAAGATGAATGCAGGGATCAGGAATACGTGAGCTACGAAGAATCTCGAAAGTGTAAGCGTACCCATTTCCGTGCCGCCTCGCATCAAACGCTTCAACCAATCTCCGATGATCGGCATTTCACCGGCTATATTCGTTCCGACAGCCGTGGCAAAATATGCCTTCTGGTCCCAGGGTAGAAGGTAACCGGTGAATGCCATTCCAATAACGAGCGCAAAGAGGATAAGACCGGAAAGCCAGAGAAGCTCCCGGCGGCCTTTGTATGCGCCCCAAAAATATGTCTGCGCCAAATGCACGACCAGTGTAACGACCATCGCACTCGATCCATACGAATGCAAGCTGCGGACGAACGAGCCTCCAGTTACAGCTTTGGTAATGTAGGCTACCGTCGTATGCGCATGGTCGGCGCTTGCGACATAATACATCGCAAGAAAAATTCCGGTAATGATCTGCGATAAGAGTATATAGAGTAGTCCCGATCCGAATACATAGGCAAGCCTGGCTCCGCCAGGGATCGGTTCATCGAGTGCCTCGTGGGTCAGTTCTTTGATGCCGGTCCGTTTGTCAAACCATGACATCAACTTGCCGCTCCGCGTTGAGGTATCTTCGGTATTTGGTATTTCTGACATTGTATTTCCTTTTCGAATGCTTGATCAAGCAATGACTTCTTTTGTCGGTACGAGTTGACGGAATGATTGATACCGTACTTGCAGCTTTCCGTCTGCGATGCGGGAGTCGAGTTCGTCGAGGTTGCGCGGAGGCGGACCTGAAACGAGTTTGCCATCTGTCTCGAAGACACCTTTATGGCAGGGACAGGCAAACTTCTTATCCCCATCATCATACCGTACTGAGCAACCCAGATGGGGACAGATCGAAGTGAGTACCTTCAATTTACCATCGCCTTCTTTCACTACATAGACGGATTTTTCCTGAATGACCTTCCGCCATCCGTCGACTTGATTGACGGTAATTACCACTTTTTTGGGAGCAGTGATCGTCGAAAGTTCGTCAACAGAACCCAGATCCGACCAGGCGGTTTCTGTCGTTACATCCGTCAGGGGATGGAGAGCGAACCGAACTAGCGGAACGGAAAGAAGTCCACCGACTGTGACGGTTCCGATCCCGAGCAACCACCCGAGAAAGGACCGTCTTCCAGTCAGTGTTTGAGTATCCGCAGACTTCGGTGATGCTCCTGAAGCATCGGTATTTGCTTGAGTCGTCATGTTTTCATTCATATACTGCGGATTCCTAGATTACTTTTTTTTCTGTGCAGCGAGCCATTTGCTAACGGTAGCGAGATCATCGTCAGAGCCGGTCCATTTCTTCAGATGTTTTTTCCCATTGAGTTCTTCTTCTTTCATGAGCCAGCCTTTGATCCAATCGGCGTTATGCTTGAGGCCTACACCGGAGAGATCAGGCGGGGTTTTTCCGGGAGGAGGTGCACCATTGCGCTCGACTCCTTGAGATTCCACCGTATGACATTTGTCACATTTGTTGGCCTTAAATATTGATTTGGCATCGGAACCGGTTGCGAGATTATTGATACTTGCTGCACCGACCATCATTCCGGCCATTGTTGCTATTGCCATTATTGCTAATATTTGCTTCATTGTCGTTTGTCCTTTATTGAAAGTAATTCGTAGAATGCTGTGATCGTACCTAAGAACCCCCAATATCTATGCCACGCCAGTCAGCCATCTAATTGAGCAAATTTACGATATTTCTTAGAATTAAGTGTAAGAATTCTTTACGGTAAACTTTTTTTTTGACTTCATGTGTACCGACTCGTTTCGGGGGAGAGATAGAGCAGCCCGCAAATTGCGGGCTGCGACCTATGTAACATGCAATGAGTGCGCCTTAGAGTCGGAAGTAGAGGCTTCCGCGAATCAGGCTTGCCTTATAATTATTCATAACATTCGTGTATGGGTAATCTCCGTCTTCTTTCTGCATTGCCAATTGATAATCGGCCATAATGGAGAGATTCTTTGAGAGATCATAGGATGCCTGCGCATGGAAGAGGTTCCATGTGTATGGTCCACCCACGCGAACGAGATCGGGGCCTTGTCCCGGTCCGGGAGTCACATCGATGGTCACAATACTACCACCAGTCGAACGGATCATCGAGAATCCGACGAGGATGTGAAGCTTCTCGATCTCATTGACCAGAAGAGTAGCATCGAGTGAACGGTCAATCGTGCGCTGGGCATCGTCGATCGTCAAAGTATCACCGTAAGGCGGAGCCGGATCGTCACCCTGGCCGCGGGTATAGGATACCGGGATCGAGAAGTAATTCGTCCGGTATTCGCCCGATGCGACGATCGAGGTCTTCTTTGTAATACTGTAGCCGATTGATCCGGAGAACGACGCCATCTTGTTTGTGAGCCTCGGATCAAACGTCTCGACGATCGGAATCATGCTGAGAAGATCGGTCATGCCGAAGACACCTTTGAACTGAAAGCCGATGCGCAGATCTTTGACCGGATTTGCGTCAAACCCGAGACTATATTTGTCTGTCTTTTCGGGATCGATGCGTATCGTATTATCCACCTGAGTTGTGGTGCCATGCATATAGGACTTGATATCGGAATGACTGTAACTTCCCGATATCTTCAGTTCATGTATCGGACGGAACCAGAAATTCACGAACGGAGTGATTCCTTTCTGCTGGCGCGAGAGATTCGCGTTAATGAGCAAATTCGAGGAATCGTCGTCGAGTCGGTTGTAGTCCGGATTGCGTGCCGTATACTGCAATCCGGCACGGAGGTTGAGTGTATTGATCGGAGCATAGTTGATGAATCCCTCAACAAAGTGCTGAGTCACCGTGCTGTTGATCTCGGTTTTGAAATCGGCATTATAGAGCGAACGGAAAATGGTATTGCTCGCCGAATCGGTTGTACCGACACCTGCGTTAAGCGTTCCGATGCTCGTCAGATCGGTATTTGTATACCGATAGAGGCCTGTCAGTGTGAGTTCATCGGTGACATGGCCTGAAAGCGTCAGCGATCCGATCAAAGATTTGAACGAATTGTTGTTGCTGGCAATCGTCGTGTCTGTGATAAGGCGTCGCCCCGAGCTGGATGGACCGATGAGGCCGGCGCCGGCTGTCGGCATATAGCCTAGCATGTTGCCTTTGATCGTGCTACCGTCCGTAGTCGTATTCTCATACCGGAGGTTCGCGGTGACCGACATTTTGTCGGACGGACGGCTAACTGCTTCGAAATATACTATGGGCGTATTGCTCTTACGGTTGTCATCCCATGAGTACGCTAATAGCGGATTGTTGGTCGAAGTAGTTGCGACTTTAGCGAAGGGATTAGCGTAGATTCCGCTGAAACTGTTCGGGGCAAATAAAGCCCTTAAGTATGTCAGCGAGGTATCGTTCACCGGAGTATAGTTGATATCTTGGGTGAAGCGACGGAATCCGCCACCGATCGTGAACGCCGTGTTAGTGGCCACTTTGAAGGTGCCCTGCAAAAGGTACTCGTTCGACTGGTCGTTCTTTGGTGAACTCATCCAGTAGAAATTGCCACGCGCATAGCTGCCGAAGCTGCCGTCTGCAGTATCATTTCCCGTTTTTTTCGAATCGCCGCCTACTGCCTCGGCTTCGTCGATTAACGGCGATACCGTCATTGTATAATCGCCGGAATGACCGGTCCAGTTGTACAACATTGTTAGCTTCACCTGGTCGGAGACATCGTAAGCGATAGAGGTATTGAGGAACTCACGTGTGTAGTTCCATTTATGCAGTCCGGTATAGATCGAATCGTCACGGTTCATGAAGTATTTCATGTTTTTGTAATCGACCTTGATATCGAACGAGTTGAACGACCGCATCCTAAAGCTTGCCGTCGTGTACGGATCGCCAATGCCATCTACGTTGAGCATGAGCTGATCCATGAAGGCTTCTTTTTTGCCCGTGCTTTCTCCGAAGAGGCTGAACGAGTTGAGCCGTAGGCCGTTGCGATAGTTCATCGCCTCGTAGTAGCGTTGCTGCGCCCAGTAGTCACTTGGATTGGAAGAGCCACCAGGCTGTGATTCCATGCCGCTGAGATAGCCCGCGGAAAATCCGAGGTTCCAGTCATAGGTATCGGAGCCGGTTGTTTCATCCTGTGCGAGAACCGGAGTTCCGGTAACTGCAAGTGCGGCGAACGTTGCTAGTACTGCGAGTGTAGTGCGAATACTAATCGTCAAGCGAGATGATTGATTATTGTTCTTCATGGCTGTATCCTCCCTTAGTTGATGAAGTATTCGGAACGGTTAGAGCCATGGATCTGCGCATGGCAGCGAGTGCAATCGCCGGAAGTCTGCAGACTGAAATTGCCTCGGGAGTGTGGCACTCCGACTCCGGTTTCTTTGGAGTGGCAACTGATGCAAAGGGTTCGAGGGTCTCGATCCTTCAACATGTTTCTGGACGCTGAGCCATGACTTTCGTGACAAGCCATACAGCCGTCAATCGCTTGAGCATTGTGTTCATAAACGAACGGTCCTCTCTTGTCCTGATGGCAGCTCACGCAGAGCGTCTTGGTATCTGCCCGAAGCTGATGATCATAATCTGACCCGTGAGGATTATGACAACTTGTGCAGTTAAGAATACCTTCTTTGAGACGATGATGAGTCGGTTTATTGAAATCGGCATCAACGGTGTTATGGCAGGAAAGGCAAAGCTCGGATTGTTTTCCCTTAAGCATTGCCGATTTCCCCATTGCCATCATTTCATTCTTATGCTCTTTCGTCGGATGGAGTTCATGGCAACTTGTGCACCCAACTCCGGCCCGGAAGTGCTCGCTGAGCTTTCCATGACTCTGTTCGCCCGGCTTTTCATGGCAATTCAGGCATGTTGCCGAGACTTCGTTAGCAGAACGGTTTTTCATAGTCTGGATCGTGCCCGGCGCGCCACCGGTTTCCAGATGATGTGCTGCATCGCCATGGCATTGCTCGCACGCTTGTCCGTTCTTCCACATATGAGCATGAGTTGTACTCTTGAAGGAAGAGACTTGATCTTCATGACAAATGGCGCAAGTATCAGTTGATACCCATTTGCCTTGAATGTTTATCATGATCGGACGCGCCGAAGCAGTGACGTGGTCCGCCGCTGCAATTGCATGGGCGCCCTTAGCCAAAGCACTCGGATCCGGTCGCGAAGAAAATGCCTGTTCGGCGGCATTAGCGGCAAAGACAATAGCCGCACTAAATAGGATATAATATATGAGCGTTTTCATAAGGTGATTATTACACTATTGATGTTTATATATGACCCTTTTATACTCGTTTGCATGTCTATCGAATATGATCAGGGTGAAACTGACAGCCCCCATGGCAAAATCCATGCCGATGGCAGAAAGCCCATTACAGGATGCAAACGTGGGATAATGCAAATATACAGTAAATTTTTTTTACGGCGGTTAAACTTTTTCTCCGTAAGAATTCTTTCCGATTAAGTTCGACTTTCAACCCAATTTCGCGATTATGACGCTGGTTTTGAGTTGCAGAATTGTCGGTGATTTCCGATTCACCCGGATGGTGAAGGCGGTATTCTTTCCGTAGTTTTGTATTGTGAGAACTCATGAACAGGAGCATAATGAATTCCAAGGTCTCAATGAAACTGACGTTTCGAAACGACTACGGGAAGAAGGTTATAATGAACTAGCTTCGGAAAAGCATCGCTCTTGGATCCTCATCATCTCCAGGGTTCTGAGCGAACCCATGCTGCTGCTGTTGGTTGCCTGCTGCATTATTTATTTCCTTCTTGCCGATCCCCGCGAAGCTTTCATCCTCCTTGGTTCTGCCCTTCTGGTAATTGGAATTACTTTCTACCAGGAGCGCAGATCCGAGAGAGCTCTTGAGGCACTTCGCGATCTTTCAAGCCCGCGAGCTCTGGTGATTCGCGGTGGAATTCGAAAACGCATTCCGGGTAGGGAAGTCGTTCGCGGCGATCTGATCGTCGTCTCAGAGGGTGATCGCGTTCCGGCAGATTCAGCTCTTCTGGTGAACTCGGCGATTGAAGTCGATGAGTCCTTGCTCACAGGTGAGTCTGTTCCTGTGAGAAAATCCGTCTGGGATAGGTCAACAGAGTTTTCTCGCCCCGGAGGCGATAGCCTTCCGTTCATCTATAGTGGCACACTCATCGTCAAAGGCCGAGGGATTGCTGAAGTCCTCTCTACCGGAATGAACACGGAGATGGGCAAGATCGGAAAGGGCCTGCAATCGGTAACGCCGGAAGGCACGAAGATCCAGAAGGAGATCGGGGGCGTCGTGCGCATCATTGCCGCCGTAGGAATATCATTGTGCCTGGTCGTTACCCTGATCTATGCACTCGTTCGTGGCGAGTGGCTTCAGGGTTTTCTCTCGGGCCTAAGTCTGGCAATGGCCATGTTACCGGAAGAATTTCCTGTAGTCCTTACGGTTTTCTTGGCTCTTGGCGCGTGGCGAATGTCGAAAAGAAATATCCTGACGCGACGGATACCTGCCCTGGAAACGCTTGGCGAGACGACCGTCCTTTGTGTCGACAAAACCGGAACATTAACCGAGAATAAAATGGTAGTCCGTGAGTTACGAACATTTCAAGGCGTTTGCCGCATATCCGACGATTCAGAAGGAGTTCTGCCTCAAGCATTTCAGCGTCTTGCAGAGTACGCCATATTCGCCAGCCCGAAAGACCCTTTCGATCCGATGGAAAAAGCGATCCATTCGTTCGGCGCTCAATTCTTCACGAAGCAAGCATACCCGGCTTACGACCTTCGCCTCCTCCGGGAGTACCCACTTTCACCGGAGTTGCTAGCCGTCACGAATGCATGGCAGTCGAAAAATGGAGCCGATCATTTCGTCGCCACCAAAGGTGCGCTCGAATCGATCGCTGATCTTTGTCATATCGAAGACGATGATCTCGACCGCCTACACTTACTGGCAAAGGAAATGGCCGGTGAAGGCCTTCGCGTTCTCGGAGTTGCCGGAGCAGTCACCAAAGGCATCGAGTTGCCTTCCGATCCCCATGATTTTGAATTCGAGTTTCTTGGACTCATTGGGCTTTATGATCCTCCGAGAAAATCTGTTCCTGCTGCCATCAAAGAATGTTATGATGCCGGTATTCGAGTTGTGATGATAACGGGCGACTATCCTCCGACAGCGATCGCTATCGCCAGGCAGATAGGACTTCACGATCCTGAATCGGTAATCACCGGTGCCGAGCTTGCTATTCTCGACGAGAGACTCGTGGCTCGCAAGCTGGCGAGCGTTACGATTTGCGCCAGAGTCTTACCTGAGCAGAAACTCACGATCGTCAGGGCACTGAAGTCAGGCGGCGAGATCGTCGCCATGACAGGCGATGGAGTTAACGATGCTCCGGCATTGAAAGCTGCTAATATCGGAATTGCCATGGGCGCTCGGGGAACAGATGTTGCTCGCGAAGCAGCGTCGTTAGTGCTGCTCGATGATAATTTTACTTCCATTGTCGATGCAGTCCGGAACGGTAGGAAAATATTCGACAATCTTCGCAGAGTAGCGTCCTATATCATTGCCATACATATTCCTACTGCCGGTATGGCATTGCTTCCTTTGATTTTCGGAATGCCGATCGCGTTATTTCCGGTGCATATTGTCTTTTTGGAAATGATCATCGATCCTGCATGCTCGATCGCTTTTGAAGCAGAGCCCGAGGAAGAAGGGACAATGAAAAAACCACCGCGCGATCCGAAGGAACGACTGCTAAGCTGGCAAAGGATCGATCTAAGCGTTTTGCAGGGTATCATATCGCTGGGAATATGCTTTGCAATTTACGCGATCGTTCTCGGGTTGAAGCGCGGCGAGATGGAAGCCAGAGCCTTGAGTTTTGCAACGCTTGTCTTCAGCAATCTTGCTTTGATTCTGACGAATCGATCGTGGAGTTCGTCAATTTTCGCATCGTTCAAGAAGAGGAATGCTGCTCTTGCAGCGGTGATCTTCGGAAGCCTCGCACTACTTGGCGTAGTCCTTTATGTGCCGACCTTCCAGAGTTTATTCCACTTCAATACACTTCACTTTGATGATATCCTTTTCTGTTTTGCAGGAGGAATAATCAGTGTCTTTTGGTTCGAGCTCGTGAAGTTTTTCCGTCGAAGAGGCAGGAAAGCCTAGGTGTCTGCAGAAGTCTTGAATACAAATATACGAAAATTTTTGGGCTTTGTCAAGAGGCTGAGACATTTTATTTTTGAAACTGCCCAAAATGCGCTTGATTAGCCAAATATTTTTTTTACTAAAATAGAAAATATCTGAAAATTAGAATTTCTTAGTCGTGAATATGGGACATATAGGTCTTATATGACCTATATGTCCTATAAGACCTATGATTTGGACGAGTTGGATGCTTCCTCAGCCCGCAAGATATTCTCAATTCCCTTGAGCAGTGCATCAGGGTTAAAAGAAATGCTATCGATTCCTTGCTCTACCAGGAATCGGGCGAACTCCGGATCATCGCTTGGCGCCTGGCCGCAAAGGCCTATCTTTCTTCCTGCCGATCTAGCATCACGGATAACGGAAGTTATCATCCACTTCACTGCGCCATTATTTTCATCGAAGAGATCGCTGATGATTGCAGAATCGCGATCAAGGCCGAGAGTAAGCTGCGTTAAGTCATTCGAGCCGATCGAGAATCCATCGAAGACTTCGGCAAATTCTTTCGCCAGGATCACATTGCTCGGAATTTCGGCCATCACATATATTTCCAGTCCTTTCACATTCCTGGGTAATCCATACTGCGCCATCAGTGCCACCACTTTCTTTCCTTCATCAACCGTTCGGCAAAATGGAATCATTAATTTTACATTCTCGAATCCCATTTCTTCGCGGACTCTTTTCATTGCTTCGCATTCGAGCCGAAAGCCTTCGCGATAGCGCTCATTGTAATAGCGTGAGGCGCCGCGGAATCCGATCATCGGATTTTCTTCGTCAAGTTCGAATTCCTTTCCCCCAAGAAGATTGGCATACTCATTCGATTTGAAATCGCTCATGCGAACGATCACATCTTTCGGATAAAATGCTGCGGCAATGGTTGCCACTGCCTGCGATAGTTTATCGACAAAATATTGCTCCTTATTGGAGTAGCCACTAGTGAGATCGTCAATCTCTTTTTTCGCCGCCTGATCTTTCAAGTCCGCAAAATAGACCAATGCCATAGGATGAATACGAATCGCATTAGTAATGATGAACTCCAGGCGCATAAGTCCAATACCCTGATTCGGAAAGAACGAAAGACCAAAAGCTTGATCCGGATCACCGAGGATCATCATTGGTGAAGTCCTTGGCATTTTCACATTCCGAAAATTCAGTTCATATTCTCTCCATTCGAGTTTGCCTTCATACACCGAACCCGTTTTCCCTTGCATGCAAGAGACTGTGACGATCTGCCCGTCTTTGATCTTAGATGTTGCATCGATCGTACCGACAACGGCCACCGCTCCGACTTCACGAGCAACAATGGCTGCATGGCTTGTTCGGCCTCCGCGATTGGTGATGATCGCCGAAGCTTTTTTAAGGATCGGATCCCAGTCGGGATTGGTACTATCGGTAACAAGAACTTCACCCGGTTGTAACTTGTCAGATTCAGCCGTCGATTGAATTATTCGGGCAACTCCGGAAGCAATGGAAGAACCGACTGCGCTGCCTTGGACGATGACTTTGCCTTCGGAGAGTAGTTCATATTCTTTTTTGATGAATGGATCCTTGCTTGAATGAACCGTTTCGGGACGCGCCTGCACAATGAAGAGTTTTTGACTGATTCCATCTTTAGCCCATTCGATATCCATCGGAGTTTTGTAGTGCTCTTCAATGAGTTGCGACCACTTTGCTAACTGCTCTACTTCGGCATCGCTGAGGACCCACTGTTTTCGTTTCGCTTCTGGAGTTTCAGTATTGACGATCGTTCTTCCTGAAGAATTATTATCGGCATAGATCATCGTCTTCGCCTTCGATCCAAGTTTCTTGGAGATAAGGGCTCGCTTTCCGGCTTCCAGTGTTGGCTTGAAAACGACAAATTCATCCGGGTTCACCGCTCCCTGAACAATATTCTCTCCTAAACCCCAACATCCGGAAATGAGAATGACATTGCGAAAACCCGATTCAGGATCCAAGGTGAAACAGACACCGCTTGAAGCAAGATCGGATCGCACCATCAACTGCACTCCAGCCGAGAGCGCGACCTTCATGTGATCGAATCCATTATCTACCCTATACTTGATGGCACGAGCGCGGAAAAGAGATGCGAAACATTGGTGGACGGCTCGAACAACATCCTCTGCACCGCTCCGGTTAAGGAACGACTCATGCTGTCCGGCAAAACTTGCATTCGGAAGATCTTCTGCAGTTGCACTGCTTCGAACAGCAACTTCAACGAGCCGATCGTTCTTCCTGCATAATTCCTCATAGCCTGCAGTAATCTCTTGTATCAGATCTTGTGGCATCGTTGCATCTAGCATGAGCTGATGAGTCGCATCTGCGATCTCATCGAGATTCGAGAAGTTCTTCAGATCGAGTTGTGCAAGTTCTTCGCGTAATGGCTTCTCCAAGCCATTTGCAGCAATGAAGTAGCGGAATGCATCGGCCGTCGTCGCAAACCCATCCGGAACTTGAATCCCTTTTGAGGCGAGGTGGCCGATCATCTCACCCAGGGAGGCGTTCTTTCCTCCGACCCGTAAAATATCTTTACTGTTTATTTCTGCAAATGGCTGCGTAAAGCGGTTTTGAGCCCCAATCTTTAGACCTTCTGCTTTTGGAATGGAAAATGTAGTGGCCATAGAAGCATTCACTAATACACGTAAGAAATAATCATGGATTCCGTTACCGGCCTGGAAGTTGTACCCTCAAATACAAGCGCCGGGGTTTCAACTTCTCAGCTTGATGCAATATTTATACCACGAAGTATCGCCGTAATTGGAGCATCCGATCGGGAAAACACCGTGGGCTATACCGTACTACGGAATTTGCTCAACGACAGATTTCAAGGGCCGGTCTATCCGGTTAATCCAAAATATGAGAGCATTCTCGGAGCAAAGACTTTTCCCACTATCGGCTCCATCCATGAAGAGATCGATCTTGCCGTTATTATCACGCCCGCTGCAACCGTCCCCACCATCGTTGCCGAATGCACTGAAGCAGGAGTTCGCGGAGCAGTGATCATTTCTGCAGGATTTAAGGAGATCGGTGCAACTGGCGCTGAGCTTGAACGCAAGATCATGGAGCATGCCAGACGCGGGAAGATGCGGATCATCGGTCCGAATTGTTTCGGAATCATGAATCCCCGCATCGGGCTCAATGCAACATTCGCTGCTGGTATCGCTCCCCCCGGAAGTGTCGGATTCATTACGCAATCCGGTGCGCTCGGCTCGGCCATCATCGATTGGAGCATCAGAGAAAATGTAGGCTATAGTTCTTTCGCATCGATCGGTTCAATGGTCGATGTGAATTGGGGAGATCTGATTTCCTATTTTGGCAGGGATCCCGACACTCATAGCATTGTGATCTACATGGAATCGATCGGCGATGCACGTGCCTTTCTCTCTGCTGCACAGGAAGTTGCGCTTAGAAAACCGATCATCGTCATTAAACCGGGGCGCACTGAAGCTGCATCAAAAGCTGCAGCCTCTCATACGGGAGCGCTGACGGGAAGCGATGAAGTTCTCGATGCTGCATTCAGGCAGTGCGGAGTGATTCGTGTCAATGAAATATCCGATCTCTTCTCGCTATCAGAATTATTCTCGAAACAACCGCGCCCGGAAGGACCTCGGCTGACCATCTTGACGAATGCCGGCGGACCCGGCGTCCTGGCAGCCGATGCACTGGTTCTGGGTGGAGGAAAGCTTGCCGAAATTTCAGGGCCTTCACTGAAACAACTGAATAAACTTCTTCCCGAAGCATGGAGCCATGGCAATCCGATCGATATCTTAGGTGATGCAACGCCTGATCGCTATGGAAAAACATTGGAGCTGATAGCCGATGATCCGGGGACGGACGGACTGCTTGTCATCCTTGCGCCTCAGGCAATGACATCGCCGACAGAGATCGCAAAAGAATTGGTACCGTATGCACAATCCACCGGCAAACCGATGATGGCATGCTGGATCGGAGGTAATGCCGTAACTCCGGGAATCAACATTCTCAACGAAGCAACGATACCGACATTCGAATATCCCGATGCTGCCGTTCGAATGTTTAATTATATGTGGAAGTACTCGTATAATTTGCGAGCCCTATATGAGACTTCTGCTGTTGCACCTGCAACAGCGAATGATTCTTCGCGTGCAAAGGCACATGAGATCATTGAGTCAGTACGCCCGACCAGGCGCACACTGCTGACCGAATATGAATCGAAGAAGGTGTTGGCACTGTATGACATTCCAACAGTAGCAACGGATCTTGCGATCAATGCCGATCAAGCTGTTAAAGCTGCCGAGAAGATCGGCTATCCCGTTGTCTTGAAGTTGCATTCGGAAACGATCACTCACAAGACCGATGTCGGCGGAGTCCGATTGAATATCTCCGGCCCGCAGGAAGTTCGCGACGCTTACGATTCGATTAGACGATCAGTGATCGAAAGTACAAAAGAAGAGCAAAGTTTTCTGGGAGTTACTGTTCAACCGATGGTCAGGAAATCTGATGGTTATGAACTAATTATCGGAAGTAGTATCGATCCGCAATTCGGGCCTGTGCTGCTATTCGGCCTTGGGGGAGAGCTCGTTGAAGTCTTCAAGGATCATTCGTTGGCACTTCCTCCGCTGACGGCGACATTGGCACGCCGCATGATGGAGAAGACATCGATCTACAAAGCATTGCAAGGAGTGCGAGGCAGAAAGGCGATCGATCTTTGTGCGCTCGAACAAGTACTGGTGAATTTTTCACAACTTGTCATCAATGAAGCGTGGGTCAAAGAGATTGATATTAATCCGCTGGTTGTTACACCGGATACGATCGTTGCTCTCGATGCGAGGATCATTCTCCACAGTCCCGAAACGAAATTGAACGAGCTCCCCGTGCCGGCAATGGTTGCTCCAAAGAGGATAGAAAGCACGGATTAACATTTTTTATTCATACAGTCTAAATACAAATATGAAATCGCACCTCGTCATTGTCGCCGATACAGGCACATTAAAAGCGTTCTATATTAAAGAACGGTCATTAGTTCATAAAGGGAAAGCCGATCTGATCAAGCGCATTGTCTACACCAATGCCCACCGGAAGTTAAGCGATCAGCTCTCCGAGTCGCGCGGAAGTTTTCGCGGGTCGGGAGATGCAAGAAGCGCACGGCATGGGAGTGGGGAAGCGCATCATCTCAAGAGCGATTTGCAAAAAAAGTCCTTTCTTGCACTAGCTCATGATATTGAAGGCGTGATCATGCACACTCCTGCCAACCAATACTTTCTTGCTTTGCCGAAGCCCATTCATAAGGCAGTAACGGCCGAGATCAAGAAGAATGTTCGTTCCAAGATCACCAAAGAGCTGGCTGAGGATTTAACGAAAGATACGGTCGAAGATATCAGGCAAAGATTCAGTGTGTAGACTGGTTCAGAAGACCAAGACTCTATCGCATTCGATGACCCAGTTGCCGATCTGATTGATCGAACCCATCGTCACACCTTCAATGAGCATGGATTCGTCCACGCCACGGGCATTCGCACAGGTCGTGCAGAGGCTGATCTTCGCATTTTTGGTTAACGCAAGCTTAAGCATCCGTTCGATATTATAGTATCCGTTTGGCGTATCCTGCCCCTTCAATGCGCAGCTGACCGCATCTGCCATCAGGAAGATTCGGACTTCCACTTCCGGATGGTTTCTTCCGTATTCATTTGCCATCCGCAATGCATTGTATGTTTTTTCGGACCCATAGGGTGCTTCGTTAATGATGAATAGGATCTTCATTGTTGTCTATGCTCTCTTTAAAATTTCAAACGGAGAGGTTACCCTCTCCGTTTGCAGTTTCCTTTTGATAACTAACCATTCATAATCATCAAGGATCAACTCTTAGGATGTAACAAGTGATTTCTTACCGGAAGCGATAGGAATCTCTTTTACTTTTTCTTTCAGTTTTTCAGATTTGATTTTCGGAATACTGATCTCCAGAATGCCGTTCTCGAACTCTGCATGCACCTGGTCTTCCTTGCACGTCTCCGGAATTCCGAATTCCCGCACGAACTCGCCAAATGAGCGCTCGATCTGATGGAAGTTCTTTCCCTTCTTTTCCTCTTTGCGTTCTTTCTTACCCTGAATGGTCAGCGTATGATCTGCCAGGGTGACCTTGACATCGTTCTTCGACATTCCGGGAAGCTCTGCAGTAATATAGAGATTACCTTCATCTTCAAAGACATCGGCACGAGGAACATACATTCCGTCGAAACTCATTGTAGATGGGAATGCAGTCCCTAGGTTACCGAGAAAGCGGCGCATATCGGTTTCAACTCTGTCCAGCGAGCGCCACGGATCGAATGTGATTAATGACATGATAGAATTCCTTTCTTACGAATTGATATGTTTATTGAAGTGAGATTACAGAACACAGTCAGTAAACAACGACTAAGTCATTCTCTACCTTTTGTACACCCGGGGCTGACCATGCAACTCGGCTAGCCTCTTCTTTTTGTGACCACGATTTTACCGTTCCTCTGAGGATGACTTTGTGGTCTGTTGCATCGATCTTAATGTGATCGTTATCGACGAACGCATCTCTATCGAGCGCACTTTCGAGAGCAGCCTTATCAACGGAGCTTCCAATATCCGGTTTGATCTTCACGAGGTTGGTGATACCTTTGACGCCGCGCAACGGAAGCACGGATTCCCTTGCAGCCTCTTTTTGATAGTACCACTGCAGTTCGCCTTCAAGAGTTACCCATCCATTCTCTACAACGGCTTTCACATGTCCCGGAGGAATTGCCACATTCCACTTCAAAGCATTCGCCGCTTCTCGTGCGATCTCGGTGTCATTGGGACTGCTGCGATGGTCGAGATTGATCTGTATCTCCTCGGCCACAGCTCGAACGCCAGCAACTCGCTTGGCAGCTGCTTCAGCGGTCTGCTTCTTTGAATAACTGTCGACGACCCCTGTTAATGTGACCACACCATCCTTGGCAATGACTCCGA
The DNA here is from genome assembly GCA_030706385.1 of Bacteroidota bacterium. Taxonomy (GTDB): domain Bacteria; phylum Bacteroidota; class Ignavibacteria; order Palsa-1295; family Palsa-1295; genus PALSA-1296. Next base: position 35,477 of record JAUZOQ010000017.1, read on the forward strand.
TATCGGCGGCATTGAGCATTGGCGTCCATCGCAATTCATCAAGGACGTCTTTTTGGAGCTGAATATTCGATTTCATACCTTTTGTCCTTCCACGTATAACGATCATCGGATGAGCAAGTTAAGCAAATACGGATACTTGCTTAACTTGCTTCCATCCATCATAAATGCACTCTCACGCTGAGTCAGTCAACTTTCCCCTTGTCGTCTCTTCCCAACGGATAACATACATTCTCGTACCTCTGAGTTCAGCAATTACTGTTCCAAATCAAGAAATCTTGAATTGATAGTGTTTTAGAGGAGGCTTGTATTCTTGAAGGCAAGTAATTTTACAAGCACATGGAAAAAATTTTCCTCCACGAAGATTGACTAACTAAGATGAAGCTCAAACCACTGCTTTGCAAGCTCAGCGACTACGGCCAGGGTGTTGCCTTCCTCGAACAAATGTGTTGCCCCCGGTACGATCTCAAGTTTCTTCTTTGAAGTCAAACGGTTATAGGCGCGCTCATTCAGTTCGATAACTTCATAATCCTTGCCACCGACTATAAGGAGTGTCGGACATTGGACGGAAGCAAGAGCATCGAGAGCAAGATCCGGGCGGCCTCCCCTGGACACGATGGCTTTGATAGTCGAGCCGGATCTGGCTGCTGCGATGATTGCGGCTGCGGCACCGGTGCTTGCCCCAAAAAGACCCACCGGTAGATCCATTGTTTCGGGATTCTGCCCGAGCCAATCGACAATATCGTTAAGCCTCTCTGCAAGGAGAGAAATATCGAATCTATTTTGATAGATATCATCCTCGGCCGGAGTAAGAAGATCGATAAGAAGTGTTCCGATCTTCGCCTTCTGCAATACGCTTGCTACGAAGTTGTTTCGTGGTGAGAACCTGCTGCTTCCGCTACCGTGGGCGAATGCAACGATACCTATGGCTCCTTCCGGAATAATGAGTGTACCTTCGAGTTTCACTTGACCGGCATGAACCACGACGGAACCACCACCCTCCTTACCACGGGGAGAGGTCGTAATCATAAGCTTCCTCCTCTTCTTCTTCGGCCGAAAGAAACCTCGTTGATTCAGCTTTTCGAATTTCTTCGGTCAGCAATGCTATGATCGAAAGCAGCCTGATATTCTTCGAAACCGGATAAGATTCCGGAGGTAGCGTATCGGTGCAATAGATGAACTTCACATTCAAATCCCAAAGCTCTTTCCATTCTTGTCCGGTAAAGAGGCCGTGCGTAACCATGATCACAATTTCGCCGACGCCGTGCGAGCACAGGACTTTACAGCAAGAGATCAGCGTGCTACCCGTATCAAGTATGTCGTCGATGATGACGACTCGCTTGCCGATGGTCCCGGAAATGTCAGAATGGCTGATCCCGCCATTTGACCTCTTCTTTCGCATCGATGCAATTTGGGCCTCAGGACCGATTCGTGCTGCAACATCTTTGACTCGCGGCAGAGCTCCTTCATCAGGGGCGAGGATCGTCGCATCATCCATTCCCAACCGAATGATCTCGTCGGCAAATATTGTAGCCGGAGAAAGTGACCGGAGTGGAACGGGAAAAAGAGTCAGTGATTCGAGGCTGTGCACATCGACGGTGAGCACTTCATCGACACCTGCAATTTTAAGCAGCCTGCCGATGAGAGGGGTGGCAAAGCTCTTTCCCGGCTCGCTCCGATCCTGGCGCGAATACGATAGATATGGCAATATTGCAGTGACCTTGCGTGCACGCTCTTTTTTCAATGTATGAGCCAACAGTAGGATCGAAAACAGATTTTTCTCCGGTGGTGCGATGGTCCCGATAATTACGCAGTCCTCTTCGGGCCGAAACGAATCCAGATCAAGATGCAATTCGCCATTCGGAAACCGTCTGGCTTGAAATCGGCCTTTGATAACATCCGGTAGCGCACTGAGAGGTTTGGATATGTAAGTATAAGCAGGGAATGCGAAGAGGATGGGATCGGCATGTACTTCGGCATTCTCATTCTGATGAATTGAAGTTGCTCCGTTACGCGCCGAGTACGACTTCATTAAGGAGATCACCTCATCATCTTCGACAGGGAAGAAGTTCTCGTAGTAGGATCCGATGGCGCCGAGGAAATTTCTCTCTCTCGGAATATCCAAGGCGATCAATTCATCCGTTTCTTCCATGAGAACTTTGGCCGTTCGCTCTGGCACGATCGGAACGGCGACGACAATTTTCGCAGGTTTACGATGCCTGAGCTCTTTGATAGCTACCCTCATCGTCAGCCCTGTTGCCACGCCATCGTCGACAAGAATCGCCGTCTTTCCTTCTACCGGGATCGTGCTCAGTCCTGCCAGGTAAGTCTCCCGTCTGCGTTTTGCTTCTTTTCGTTGATTGGCGATCTCCTGTTTTAGCCACTGCGGATCAACGGAATCGAGTTCGTTCTGTTTGCCGATCAAATGTCCATCCTCTGCGATCGCTGCGATCGCATACTCACTCTGGTAGGGATGCCCGATCTTCCTGGTAATGATAAGATCCAAAGGTGCATGCAGAAATTTCGCCACTTCCACCCCGGTAACGACTCCTCCGCGTGGCAAAGCATAGACTACGACATCTTGATTCGCGTACTTTTTCAGCAATTTGGAAAGTAATCTTCCAGCCTCGGCTCTATTTTGAAAATACATAAATCATTCTCCTTACATCAATTGCCAATTGTGACAATCAATATTTATACCAAGCCTCCTGAAGCGGATATTGCGAGGAACCGAGGTCTCAGGAGGGTTCAGTCGCCTCCCCTGAGTTAAGTTGGACGACAGACATAAGATTTACTTACGCACGTATGAATTCTTGGCATATGAATTTGCATAATCTGATATGCTCTGCCAAAATCAATCTTCTTTTAGGCATCCGCTGATCGGAATGAATTGGAACGTGATTTGCACTTCTAACTACCAACACGAGTGTGAGAGCATGCTTTGGAGAATGCAGGCAAGGGGAAGTCAGCTCGCCAAAAGCATGCAGAGAAATGGATATTGATCTTCCGAAACTCCCTGGGTCGTAGGTAGATCATATATCTGAAGGGCTGCAATTGCAGCCCTTTTATTTGTAGATCATTAATCAGAAGAGGCAAGAATATGAAAACACCTGCCAAAAGAAAATCCGTACTGCTTGTGGGTGATTCCTATTTCATCTCGAATCAAATTGCAGACTATTTTCAGAAACATGGATATGACGTGATTTCCATCGGCAGCCAGGCATCGGAGATCCTCGCTGGAATCCGGATGCAACCGGATATCATTATCGTGAATTATGAGATGCAATACAACGATCCCTATCTGGCGATCGCTTTGCTTCATGAAACTTTGCCGTCGGGCTTTATTGCATTGATGAACGGATACTTAAATCATTGCAACTCGTCTGAGGCCAGATCGGCCGGCGCAAAGAAAATACTGGATCCGTCCTGCGAGATCAAAGATATCGAAGAAATCCTGCACGCTGTCGGAGAAGTGGCATACGCCTGAATTGTTTCTACTTCGGGCCTAGTGCGACCGACGAAAACTACCATGGCAATTCCGTTCAAGCATCTCGCTGCTCTCTTCGTTGCCGCATCGAGCTTCCTTGCGGCATCGCGTATCCTTGCACAGCACACTGCACCTCCGCAAGATGTTGCCACTGCCCTGATAAGATTACACGTACTTGGATATTGGACCGATACGACACAATCGGCAGCAACATACCAGAACAAGCAGGCAATAATAGCCTTTCAAAAAGTCAGCAGGTTGAAACGGACGGGAATACTGTCCGAGCAGGTAATGACAACTCTTTGGCGCGCTTCAATACCGGTCGCGAAGGATTCGATGCATAAGAGGCATGTTGAAGTAGATCTTGATCGTCAGGTTCTCTTGCTCGTCGATAGCCTCGATAAGGTCGAACGGATCCTTGCTGTATCGACAGGGAATGGGAAACAATTTTTCTATCCGGGAAAAGGGCTGGTCCGTGCACGAACTCCTCGAGGTCACTTCAGAGTCTATTACAAGATCAACGGATGGCGAAAAAGCCAGCTCGGACTCCTCTACGATCCACTTTATGTGACAGGGGGGGTAGCGATCCATGGAGCCAAAGAAGTGCCTGTGATCCCCGCTTCGCATGGTTGCATTCGAATTCCGCTTTTCGCTGCTAATGAGATGTTCCGAACGACTCCCATCGGAACACCGGTCATGATCTATGGCGAGAATCCCAGCTAGTTCTCTATGTCAATGAAATCTTCAAAACCTCTTGACGTAAAGTTTTTTAATACCCCTGCAGTCCCTCCAATCCCATAGAGCATCTATCTCTTGAAAATACGGCATATCCGGATTTGGCATAGTTCTTTCATAATTCTGGCTTATATAAAAAGAAAAATAGGGTTATCCCTCATACTATCATGAAAACGCTTATCGTATTAACTACGCTTCTGCTAACACTGAATTTTTCCTGTGTCCCGCCGCAACGCGAAGTCCCGGAAGAAGTCCATCCGACGGTAAATTTTCAAGTGTTTTATAATGACTTAAGTCCTTACGGACATTGGATGAGGCATCCAACCTATGGATATGTCTGGCTGCCGATGGATGACCCGGATTTCCTACCCTATTCATCGCACGGACATTGGGTCTGGACGGATTACGGCTGGACATGGGTTTCGGAGTACCCGTGGGGATGGGCGCCATTCCATTACGGCAGATGGGATTTCGATCCTGCCTACGGCTGGTTCTGGCTTCCCGATAATGTGTGGGGGCCGGCTTGGGTAGTATGGCGCGAGTATCCAGGGTATTATGGCTGGGCCCCGCTTCGTCCCGGAATTGCGATCACAATTGTTATTGGTGGTGGATATATTCCGCCGGAACCGTGGTGGACGTTCTGCCATCGAAATTATTTCGGCAGACACGATATGAAAGACCATTTCGAGTCGAGGAAGAAAATAGGCAGGATCAATGAAGGAGAAGGTAGGGCAATTAATAATACATTCAAAGGTGGCCGCAGTGAGCAGGTATTTCTCACAGGTCCGGGAAAAGATAACGTTCAGAATGAAAGCGGTGAACCCGTTCAGCGCGTAACGATCGAGGATAACTCAAAGCCGGGCGAGTCCTTAAAGGGCAATACATGGAGCGTGTATCATCCGGATGTCGAGCGGACTCCTGCATCGAGCCCACAACCTGCACCGAAAACCGTGATGGCTCCGGAAGAAGTCACTAAAGGCAGACAGAGTTCTCCGGCGACGAAGCCTTCTGTAAGCCCGAATGTTCCTCCTCCAAAGCTTCCGGCGCCACGCAACGTGCCAAAAGTGCGAAAGCCACCGACACCAAAATCTCCGGGTCCCTCGCAGCCGAATCAAGCTAAGCCTGCTCCGAAGAAGGCACCGGCAGTGAAACCAACACCGCGGACACCGGCTCCATCCGGTGTACCGAAACCGGAATCGAAACCCAGGAAAGAATCTAATCAGGGACCTCAATGAGCCATTCTCCGACTGAGCTCACGCTCAAGGAGTCTCATATCGGATCCGGTAAGGCTTTTCTTGAACTGGACAACGCATTGGAGCAGCACAACAAATCAACACCGGGCATCCGCATGATGCGGCTGGTATGTTGCGCAATCGTCTATTTAATCTTTCTCGTTTTCGCATCATCGGTCTCTGCCCAAAATGCACGGGATATCGTGCGCCGTGCCGATTCCAGAATGCGGGGATCAACTTCGGAGGCGATGATCTCGATCCGGATCGTGCGGCCAAGCTATAGCCGCGAAATGGTGATGAAGTCATGGTCAAAGGGCAACGATCTTGCACTCATCCTCATTACGTCTCCAGCAAAAGAGAAAGGGACGATTTTTCTCAAGCGCAAAAAAGAAGTTTGGAATTGGCTGCCGAGTATCGAACGAACGATCAAGCTCCCACCATCAATGATGAGCCAGTCCTGGATGGGTACGGATTTCACGAATGACGACCTTGTGCGCGAAGCCAGTATCGTCGAAGACTATGAGCATTCATTGTTGGGAGAAGAGGTATTGGACTACGGGGAATGCTATAAGATCCAATTGTTGCCAAAGAAAGAGGCAGCTGTGGTCTGGGGAAAAGTAATTCTGTGGATCGATAAGAAGGATTACCTGATGCTGCGCGCCGAATACTTCGATGAAGACGGTAAGCTGATAAATACAATGATCGGCTCGGATGTGAAAAAACTCGGCGATAGGCTCATTCCCGCACGAATGGAAATGATACCCGCAGAAAAACCCGGCAATAAAACCATACTGCTGTACTCAACTCTGAAGTTTGACAAGCCGATCGAGGACTCTTTCTTCAGCACACAGAACATGCAAAAAGTCCAATGATCATTCGTCTGATATGGCGTAACGTTTGGAGAAATAAGCGCCGCACATTGATTACGGTGATGTCGGTATTATTCGCAGTCCTGATCGCAATATCCATGAAGTCTCTTCAGGCAGGAGTCTTCGGACACTTGATAAAAAATGTAGTAAGTTTTCATTCAGGGTATATCCAGATCCATAAGAAGAATTACTGGGATGAACAAACGCTTGATAATAGTTTTGTCTCCACCCCTGCACTGGTAAGAACGATCGAGAAGCAGCCCGGTATACTGGCAGCCGTTCCAAGAATTGAAAGTTTCGTACTCGCTTCCAGCGGTGAGGTAACGCTGGGAGCATTGTGTGTTGGCACTGAAGGGGAAGCAGAGGACGTAGTTACGCATCTGAGGGCCAACCTGATCTCAGGATCATATCTTGATAAAAGGACCAATCATACTCTCCTCTCACAGGGACTGGCAGAGAAACTTCATTTGCATGTAGGCGATACGCTGATCCTTTTGGGGCAAGGGTACCAAGGGGCACAGGCAGCAGGGAAATTTGCAGTCGGAGGAATCGTGAAGTTCGGATCGCCGGCACTTAACTCGTCCCTTATATTCTTGCCATTAACAGCAGCACAGGAATTTTTGAGTGCTGAGAATATTCTTACTGCATTTGCTCTCGGACTGAACGAGAGTGCATCGCTTGAGACGATTCAAACATCGCTTCGAGCAGGTCTCGGTAGTGAATTTGAGGTAATGAGCTGGAAGGACATGATGCCGGATATCGCCACTCATATTAAGGCCGATGGGACATTCTACAACATTATGATCGGCATTCTGTATTTCATCATCTCGTTTGGAATATTCGGTACGGTACTCATGATGATGAACGAGAGAAGATATGAACTCGGCATGCTGTTGGCTATCGGGATGAAGAGACGACTTATCGCATTTACCCTGCTCGGAGAAACCGTGTGCACATCCATTCTCGGTGCGATCGCCGGAGCCGGTGTGAGCTTCCCGATTGTCTGGTATCTTCAGAGCCATCCGATCAGATTCGGCGGAGAGGTCGCTCGTGTATACTCTGACTTCGGATTCGAGCCCGTTATTCCCACACTCCTTGACGCAGGCATATTTATCGATCAAGCGTTAGTCGTTTTGTTAATAGCGCTCCTGCTCGGAATCTATCCACTTACTCGGGCTGGGAGACTGAGTCCCATTACTTCAATGAGGCAATAACGATGCTGGGAAAGATTGCCTGGAGAAATGTTTGGCGGCGCAGGGGGCGCAGCATTGTAATCATTTGCTCGGTAGCCATCGGCTTGTGGGCAGGTCTGTTTGTCACAAGTTTCTATTTTGGATTCGCAGAAGAGCGAATTCGTAGCGCCATAGAAATGGAAATCTCACACGTTCAACTGCATCATCCTGAATTCAAAAAGGAGAGAGATGTGCGCTTTACGATTCCCCGCACCGGAGAATTGCTCAAATGGCTGAGTACGAATCCATACGTTCAACACGTTTCCGGTCGACTTACCGGACGGGGAATGATCGCTTCGGCTTCGGGCAACTCCGGCATTCAAATCAATGGTGTCACACCGCGGGATGAGGATACACTGACAAAGTTAGCCTCAAAGCTCGTTGAAGGGAAATACTTCCCCGGCACCAGAAACAACGAAATCCTCATCGGTAAAAAATTATCACAAAAATTGAAGGTCAAAGTCGGTTCGAAACTTGTCCTGACAATGCAGGACAAAGCAGGGTCCATTGCCTCCGGAGCGTTCAAAGTCGTAGGAGTATTTGCAACAAAGAATACTCCGTATGACGAAATGAATGTCTTTGCCGCTCGGAATGATCTTGCAATAATGCTTGGAGATAGTCTCGCCATCACCGAGATCGCCCTTCTCCTGAATTCTCAGGATTCCGTCGATGCATTTGTTCGGATTGCGAAAGCCCGCTATCCCGCGCTTCTGGTTGAGGGATGGCGGACCGTCGCCCCGGAAATGGATCTTGTCATTTCCGTCATCGATCAGATGATGTATATATTCATGGGTATCGTTTTGCTTGCGATGGCATTCGGAATTGTCAATACGATGCTCATGGCTGTACTCGAACGAACTCGGGAGATCGGCATGCTTATCGCGTTGGGAATGAGGCGGTCGCGCGTTTTTGCAATGATCGTCCTGGAGACTTTCTTTCTCATGCTGGCAGGTACTCCTATCGGGATGGTGCTTGCATGGGCGACTATCTTGTACTTCGGTAATCATGGGATTGATATCAGTGCCTTTCAAGAGACGCTCAGAAGTTTTGGATACAGCGATGTCATTTATCCGAAGCTGGGTTTATACCAATACGGCCAGGTTCTCATTCTCGTTGCACTAACGGCGTTCATCTCAGCACTGCTTCCGGCCCGCAAAGCATTGAAGCTTGAGCCTGCAGAGGCGATCAGAAAATAACATTATGGAAACTGTCATCGATTCGCACAATATTTCGAAGGTATACGAGGAAACAGCAATCCCCGTCCATGCAGTCAGTGAAATACATCTTCATCTGGAACGAGGGGAATTTACCGCACTTGTTGGACCGTCGGGATCCGGGAAGACCACGCTTCTCAATCTCATCGGTGGGCTCGATAGGCCGACGACAGGGTATGTAGAGATCGGCGGAGTCAATATCACCAAGCTTAAGGATAATCAGTTGATTGACTTTCGACTCAATAACATTGGATTTATCTTCCAATCCTACAATCTCATACCGGTTCTTACTGCCAGCGAGAACATTGAGTTCATCATGCTGCTTCAGGGAAGATCCAAATCCGAGCGTGAAACCCGCGTGCACGAATTGCTCAGGCAAGTGGGGATCGAAGATAAGCACGATGTGCGCCCCGCTCAACTATCCGGAGGCCAGCAGCAGAGGGTGGCCGTGGCACGAGCGCTTGCATCGAAGCCTCGGTTCATGTTGGCCGATGAGCCTACGGCAAATCTTGACTCAGTCGCCGCAGGGAATCTGCTCGACATTATGGCAAAGCTCAATCGTGAAGAGAATATGACTTTCATCTTTTCAACACACGATGCAAGAGTGATCGATCGGGCTCGCCGAGTGATCACACTTCAAGATGGCCGCGTTATTTCCGACGAACGATACGCGCAGAAATGAGATGGATTTCCATCATAGTAAGTATTGTCTTCGCCGGCATTCCTTTAATGAGACTTTCGGCATTTGCTCAAGCGGGTGACGAGCCCAATGGAACTGTGAAGCTAAGTGGGTATGTCAAATTACTTAATGGGATTCAGTTTAGAACGTCTCTTGATTCTGCGATCTCCAGTTCACTATTGCATAATCGCTTTAATCTTTCTTTTGCCATGGACAAGAGATTTGCCGCCTATCTTGGAATTCGCACTCGCATCTTTTACGGAGAGGATATTAAGATATCGCCCGGCTTCGGCAAAATGATAGCAGCGGATCCGGGATTTCTGAACCTTTCGGCATTATGGCTCGATACTCGTTCTGTGGTGATCCATTCGATAGCAGATCGTGCCTATGTGAAATACGCAGATGACTCGTGGGACATCCGACTTGGAAGGCAACGCATAAACTGGGGAATCAGCAGCATATGGAATCCAAACGATCTCTTCAATGCCTATAACTTCTTGGATTTCGATTACGAAGAACGGCCTGGCTCGGATGCGTTACGACTGCAATATTCGACGAGTTCCAGTGCAAGTATTGAAACAGCGCTTAATCCCGGCAGGACTTGGAACGATGCCATCGGAGCTGGGCTCCTTCGATGGAATGCGTGGGGCTATGACTTTCAAGCCCTTGCAGGAATTTTTCGTACCGATCTTGTCGTGGGCGGTGGATTCGCAGGCAGCTTGGGTGAGGTAGGATTGAAAGGGGAAATTAGCTACTTTCATCCAAGAAGCAAACAATTGGATACCATTGATGCATTCGAGGTCAGTGCTACGATCGATCATATGATCGGTGAGTACTACATTTCCCTTTCCGGGCTGTTTAATAGCACAGCCTCGGACGAGGTGCAGGATCAAAATATACTCTTGGGGCGAACGCTCTCTCCGAAGAATCTTATGCCTTTTCGCTATACTACATATGCAAGTATCTCGCATAGTTTCTCTCCGCTTTTCTCGGCAAGCATTGCCACGATTTATTCGCCGAAGTTTAAGAGTTTCATTTTCTTTCCGGTTTTTACGTACTCCCTCGCAGAGGAGATCGATGCCGATCTGGTTGCACAATCATACTTCAATGATGTAACCGGCTCTTATCAATCAAGGGCGAATGCTTTTTATCTTCGGATACGTGTTAGTTTCTAAGATCTGAGATCCAT
>JAUZOQ010000018.1 GCA_030706385.1 Bacteroidota bacterium
CGAGCAGAGCGATGGCATCGTTCCATTCTTCCTTCGTCATCATCCATGTGAACAGCATGCCGTCCTCCAGAGTGCGGGTAACGGCATCATCATCAAATTGTATATCGGATTTCTCAGCGATCCATACCTGAGCCCCACCGAGCGGTTCGATAAACGGCAGCTCATGCAGAGCAACGATCTTTTCCTTTTCGCTTACGATATCCTCGAACGCCTGGCGCAGCAACTGGGCTTGAGAGGTGTCGAAGTCGTATAGCCGGATTAACGGACAATCGGGAGATCCTTCGTGAATGTATTCCAGTTTCATTATTGTTGTGAGAAATCTAGCTTATCCCGATCCCAAATATGCCTTCTTGACCTCTTCGTTCTCAGCCAGATCGCGGGCCTCGCCTTCGAGGACGATCTTTCCGGTTTCGATCACATAGCCTCGATGTGCGATGGCAAGAGCCATTCGGGCATTCTGCTCGACAAGGAGAACAGTCACTCCGAGATTCTTATTGATCTCAACGATCTTTTCGAAGATCGTGCGGACAAGGATCGGTGCAATGCCGAGCGAAGGCTCATCCAGAAGAAGGAGACGAGGCTTCGACATGAGCGAGCGCCCGATCGCTAGCATTTGCTGCTCGCCACCGCTCAGCGTTCCGCCGGCTTGTGAGATGCGCTCCTTCAGGCGTGGAAAAATATTGAAAACATAATCCAGATCTTTCGAAATATTGGCATGGTCCTTCCGCAGATATGCTCCCATTTTTAGATTCTCCTGCACCGTAAGATTGGAGAAGATCATTCGGCCTTCGGGAGATTGGGCTATGCCGCGCTTAACGATCTCATGTGCCGGGCAGGAAGTGATCTCTTCTCCGGCGATCTTAATACTTCCCGATTTGGATTTGATGAGTCCGGAAATGGTGCGAAGAAGTGTTGTCTTTCCGGCACCGTTGGCGCCGATGAGAGTAACAATCGATTTATCCGGGACCGATAACGAGATACCTTTGATCGCTTTGATCTGTCCGTACGAAACTTGCAGGTCTTGTATTTCTAACACCCGTTATTTAGATAGTTGAATTGACAGTGGTGAATATTGCGCAGTGATCTATTCTTCGACGCCTAAGTACGCTTCAATGACCTTCGGATCCGTACGGATCTCCAGTGGCGTTCCCTCGGCGATCTTGATACCATAATCGAGCACGAGAATGCGCTCGCAAACTCCCATGACGAGGCTCATATCGTGCTCAATGAGCAAAATGGCAATATTGAATTCGTCGCGGATCTGCTTGATCAGATTCATCAGATTATGCTTCTCCGTCGGATTCATTCCGGCAGCGGGTTCATCCAGAAGCAGGAGCTTTGGCTGCGTGGCAAGCGCACGGACGATCTCCAGGCGCCGCTGATCGCCGTATGGCAAGCTCGTCGCAAGTTCGTCGCGCATTTCGCCAAGCTTAAAAAAATCCAGAAGTTCATCGATCTTTGCAGCGATAGCTTTTTCTTCTTTGTAAAAGCCGCCCAGGCGCATCAACGATCCGATCAATCTATTCTTCGAGCGCGGAGCAAATGAGACTCTGATGTTATCGAAAACGGTCATTCCCCGGAAGAGCCGAATGTTCTGGAAGGTACGTGAGATTCCGCATCGCGTGATCTCGTTCGGCTTCATGCCTCGAATGCTCTTACCTTGAAAGCGAACATCGCCTACCGTCGGAGAATACACTCCGGTGATCACGTTGAATACCGTCGTTTTGCCGGCGCCGTTCGGTCCGATCAGACCAATAAGATCATGCGGTTCGATATGGGCCTGCAGATTTCCCACAGCCGTCAGGCCGCCGAACCTCATTGTTACATCATTGATCTCCAGTCCCATCATTAAAGAATTTTCGGAATATTCGATTCAGAAAAGAGATTTCTTCGGAAACGAGAAAAAGCTTCTACTCAGGATATTGATCGACACTCTCCTATTTTGTATGCGGTGCGACAAAAGGCGGCTTCACGATCTTTCCGATTACGCGTTTTCCCGGGCGGGTCTCGATCGTGATCTCCGTGCCTTCGGTACTTAGCGCAACAGGCACATATCCCAAGCCGATGGCTTTTCCTGTCATCGGAGAAATATTTCCGCTCGTCACTTCACCGATCTTCGCTCCGCTGGAATCGATAATGAGATGGCCATGCCGCGCAATAGCGCCTTTTTCCTCGATAATAAAACCGCAAAGCTTCCTCTTAATTCCAATTTCCTTTTGATTCTTCAGCGCATCGGCAGCAATGCACGGTGTTGCCTTGTTCAGCTTCGTTATCCAGCCGAGCCCTGCTTCCAGAGGGTTCGTTGTTTCATCGATATCATTTCCGTACAGGCAGTATCCCATTTCCAGGCGTAATGTATCCCTGGCGCCAAGACCGATCGGAGCAATTCCAAATTCCTTTCCTGCTTCAAAGATCGCATCCCAGACTTTTGAGGCTATTGCAGGCTCGCTCGTAAAATAAATTTCTATTCCTGTTTCGCCGGTATAGCCGGTTCGGGAAATGATGGCATCAACTCCGGCGATCTTGCCTTGAGCAAAACTATAATACGGGATTTCCGCCAGTTTCACATCGGTGAGCTTCTGCATCGTCTGAAGTGATTTCGCTCCCTGAATTGCAAGCAGGGCTGTCGCATCGGAATCGTTACGAAGCGTAACATTGTAATTCGCTGCCTGCGTCGTAAAATGCGCCCAGTCCTTCGGCTGTGTGCCGGCGTTAACGACGGCCATGTAGTGATCAGGCGCTAGCATATAGATCAGCAGATCATCGATGATCCCGCCGCTGGAAAGCGGCATGGCGCTATACTGCGCCTTGCCCGGAGTCAGCGCAGCAACGTCGTTCACAGAGATATATTGAAGAAATTTTTGCGCATCGGGACCGGTAATATCGAACTCGCCCATGTGCGATACATCGAAGACTCCGACACCTCCTTCGCGGACGATCTTGTGCTCGGCTATGATACCCGAAGGATATTGCACCGGCATTTCATAACCGCCGAACTCTACGATCTTTGCCCCAAGGGCAACGTGTTTATCAAAAAAAGGTGTACGCTTCACGGAGTGATTATTACTTGCAATCGTTAAACTGCAAAAATACGAAGAATAGAGGCTTAGAAAGGAGATTACGCGAATTCCGAAGTGTGCGCGTTCAATGATTACGAAATGAAACTCAGCTTTCTTTGTTGTAGTATGCTCATGGCAAAGAACCGGAATCCTATTCGTTATTTCGGCAGGAAAATTGCCAATTTTCTGCGCGAATTCGGAGAGATCTCCCGCTTACTCGGAAGAACGTTCTCCTTCATTCCCCGCCTTGGCCGCGACCGCATCCTTCTGTTCAATCAGATGGAGCATATCGGCACGAACTCACTTCCACTGGTGATCGTCATCGGATTTTTTACGGGCATGGTCAGCGCCTGGCAGGCAGCCTATCAGTTCAAGGGTTTGATCACGTTCAGCCTTATCGGATCAGCAGTGAGCCGCGCGATCTTCATCGAGTTAGGCCCCGTGCTGACGGCGATTGTCATCGCCGGAAGAGTCGGCGCTTCGATCGCTGCCGAACTTGGCACGATGCAGGTGACCGAGCAGATCGACGCACTGGAAAGCCTGGGGATCAGCCCCGTTCGCTATCTCTCGACTCCGCGCGTGCTGGCAGCAACGATGATGATGCCGATCCTGACGATCTTCGCCAATATTATTGCGCTTTTCGGAGCTTTCATTGTTGCCAATTTTTTCCTTGATATCAGCCACAAAGTTTTCTTCGATAGCGTGAAGCGTTTCTTTCACCTGAAGGATATTTTCAGCGGCCTGTTCAAATCTGTCTTCTTCGGCGGCGTCACGGCTCTGATCGGCGTCCACGTAGGATTGAAGACCGGCGGCGGAGCCGAAGGTGTCGGAAAATCGAGTATCCGTGCATTCGTGCTTTCGGCCGCAATGGTGCTGATCCTTGATTATATTTTATGGACGATCATCTTTTAACACCTCGTGATTGAAATAACCGATCTCCGAAAATCTTTCGATAGCAATGATGTCCTTCGTGGGATCGATATCACGATCCACGATGGTGAGACTGTTGCCATCATCGGAGAATCGGGCTGCGGCAAAAGTGTTTTACTCAAGCATATCATCGGCTTGATGCATCCCGATTCGGGGACGGTAACAGTCGATGGCATCTCCATTCCGGATGCGAAAGAAGAAGTGCTTTATGCGCTTCGCAGGCGGATCGGATTTCTGTTTCAGAGTGCGGCATTGTTCGATTCAATGACCGTGTATGAGAATGTCGTCCTCGGATTATGGGAAGCAGGCGAGCGCGATGAGGATAAACTGCGCGAGATAGCAACGGAAAAGCTGGGCCTTGTGGGGCTCAGGGGAATCCTGGATTCCAAGCCTTCCTCGCTCTCCGGAGGAATGAAGAAACGAGTCGGGCTTGCACGAGCACTTGCCATGCAGCCGCAATATATGTTCTACGACGAACCTACGACGGGCCTTGATCCGGTGACAAGCGATCAGATCGACTTCCTTATTCTCAGCCTCACCGAACGGCTTTCCACGACGAATCTCATTGTCACGCATGACCTTTTCACGGTCAATCGTATCGCCAAACGCGTAATCTACCTGAACAAAGGGCTTATTTTTTTCGACGGAACGCCGCAAGAACTCATGCAATCGAGCGACCGGCAAGTAATGCAGTTCGTCGAGCGATTCGTCCGGTAGAGACTCAGAACGTCAGACATAAAAAAACGCGCTCTTTGGAAGCGCGTTTTTTTACAATTAATATTCTGTGAATTAGAAATTCAATTTCAGCACCGGTGTGATAATGAAGAAGTCTGTCTGTTCCCACTTCTTCGGATCACGGAAGACGACGGCAGCATACTTAACTTCAAGATTTAGCCAAGTGAAAATTCTCACGAAGCCATCGGCAAGGAGTTCGTTGCAATACTGCAAGCTCATACCGTAATCATATCCGCCTTCGGAAGGATGATTAAATCCGATCTTGATCAACGGATCGAATTGCGAGAAGCTTCCGGCATCGACGAGATCGACATTTGTCGAAGGTATTCCCGACTTCGTACCGACTGTCACGGCATTGACCCGGTGTGTTCCGCCGCCAAGCTGAATATAGGCGCCGCGTAAGCCTTCGGCAAATGCGTACTGGACCCACAAGTGGCCCGACAATCCGAGATAAAAGAGGCTATCTTTCGCTACACCGTTGATCGTACCATGATAGCTGGTGCGATACCGATTGAATTGGCTGGTATCCGCTGCGCGCTGCGAGAACGTGCTCGTCGAAGGAGTGAATGCATCGAAGAACTCGCCACCCAATGAAAGCCTTCCGGATTTCTTGCTGCTAAAGACATCGAGCATCTGATCGATCTGTGCCTGGAAACCTTGTGTTCCTTCGAGTTTCCGTTCCTTGATCTTCAATCCGCCTGCAACGACGAACGGTGTGAGTCCTGCTTCGCCGAGCGGGAAATCCAATCCGATGCGAACGTCCGTCATTTCCTTGTGGATGATTCCAACGACACCGACATTACCCTGCATCCAGAACGGCCATCCGAGATAGTCATACCCGACATTCATTCCGAAGCCAAAGCCCGATTTGAAAACGATATCGCCTCCAAAAATTGATGCCGAAATATTTGCATACTGAATGCGCTGCTGCTCCTGCTCCGAAGAGAGCATCGTATACTCATAATCAGCGCGGTTATTGATCTTATTATAGAGGTCTTCGCCAAGGATGCGCTTGATCTGCGGAGTGCCATAGACTCCGATGGATTCGATCACGATCTTCAAGAGATCCATTTGGTTATTAAGCTCGCCTTCGATCTTTGTCGGAGGTTTCTGCGTAACAACAAGATCGGCATTCGAACTCGGTGAAATATTCTTACCGGCCTTACGCAATGCAGAGATCACGCGTGAGCGCACGCTGCGATCGGTAACGATCCATTGAATAAGCTCGCTCTGGCGTGCTGTATCGATCGATTCGATCGCCGAGAGGATGCTCTTCAGTGCACGGCTTTCTTCCTGCGCATTCTTCAACTCTTCACTCCAGTTGACTTGCGGTGTATTCCCCTGTGTCTGCGGGTTCGCTGTCGTGCCGGTTCCGGTCGTCGGTTGTGCGTTCAGCCTTGCTCCGGCGAACGATACGCTCAGGACAAGGACAAACGCTGCCAATACCTTCCATGCTCTTGCCACTGGAAATTTTTTCGGTGTAGTGTACATAAACTTTCTTTGGTATTGAGTTTTAGAAATAAAAACGAGGAGTGATCAGGAAGAATGAGCTGGGCTCCCAAGGTTTTGCATCGCGAATGATCGGAGCAGAATAGCTCATCTCGATTCGCAGGCGGTCTTCGATCAGCTCGATCCATCCTCCGAAAGTAAAGAGATGGTCGTATGCTGCGCTAAGTCCGAATTTCGACGACTGGTGGTTAACGTAGTCGATCTCCATGTGAGGCGATACAGTGTTCGATACCTTCGCAAGATCCTGGATCTTATCGGCCTGATCGGCAGCAAAAAGTGCATGGCCGCCGTTTTTGCGCGGATCGGTATAGTCGTATCCGTTGCCTTTGGGAATCATGGATTGATAGACGTTATCAATACCGAAGCCTACCGATACTTGCAGGAAATTATTCAAGTTGAGCTGAACGATCGTCGGAATATAGAGCTGCATGATAAGCGCTTCTCTATAGAATGTTTGTCCCGGTTTGATCGCAATACTCGCTCCATCGAGCGCAACTGCCGATGTGGCAGCACCATTATAGATGATGCTCGAATTGCTTCCTTGTCCCGGAGGCATGAGCGAGAACTTGAAGGCAAGAGGAAGATTGAATCCGCTGAAGAAATCGATACCTGCAAAGTATGCATCGACCGATCCTCCGAATGTTCCGGAGAGCTGGCGTGCCTTGAAGGTCAGGAAGTCGCTATTACCAAGATCGAGCGGGAAGACGAGGCCGAGCTTGACGTTGCTTTCAGCACCGATCTGATTTTTCAGATTCAGCCAGAACCGGCCGACTCCGCTTGACCAGAACGGCAAGCCAACTTCTTTGTTGCCAAGCTCAAGTTCAACTCCCAATTTTTTTGAAGCGTTTACGCGAAGATCGGAAATCGATATATCAAAGATCCTTTCGTAGCGTGAAGCGCGAATATCCGAGCGCATCCCTTTGATCGAATTCGGATCGTCGGGAAGTGCCGTTGTCGATTCCGGATCGATCGGAGTCTTTATAGAATCAGCATTGACATCGACGGGAAGTTCAAAAGCTTCATCGGATGTCGGCAGGCCGTAGAATGCACGCTGCTCATCGAGTACGGCACGCTTGGAATAGAACTGATCAAAAAGCTTGCTGAAGATATAGCGCATCTTCGTATCTTTGACCAACTGGCTGCCATGCGGCACGATTTCGCCGGGAATTTCGACGTTATCGCCTTGTATGGTATTGATATTCTCAAGCAATGCAGTGTTGCTGCGATGGAGAAGACGAACGACCGTCTTACCCTGGAAGGCTCTCTTTGCCTTGGTGCCACCGGCCTCTTCATCTCCGAAGAGTCCTAATCCGCTCTTGCTTTTTGTTTTCTTCTTTTCAAGGATCTCTCCATCGAGCAGAATGTGAAAGGGTTCGACTCTATCGTTGCCGATCGGAGCACAGAAAAGATAGATATCATCGATCCGGTATTCATCGGGCTTGACGCCGAACGGATCCTTTTGAAGGGCTTCCTTGATCTGATCGAAGAGCTCACGATCGGTGATATGCCATTTAATGACATTGGTGAAGGTATATGAATCGCCATAGGGATCCAGCAAACTCAGCTCCCGATAGGCCTTGTCGTTTTGTTTTTGGATCGCCTTAACCGTATCGACGATCGGTTGGGAAAAAACGGGCTGCGAAGCGAGGAGGAACGCAAGAGTCAGAATGAAGGCTGCGGTAAAATGCCCGCTTCCCTTCCATGCTCTTTGTCCGGCTCCATCTCTTTGCTTTAAAGTATTTTTCATATGTGAGATCAGCTCTTAAGATATTTGAAAGAAATTCCCAAATTCATGTTCCGGCCCATCGCGTTTCAACGCTGCATTAGCGCTTCTTCATGATCTTTATCGTTTTCGTGAACTTCTGTGCTGAAGTCGGATCGATAAAGGTCACTTTTACCGGCAAGCCTTCCTTCTTCAGGTTCGGCGGAGCCTTGACCAGACGCAACGTGAAGTCATAATCTCCGGTCTTCTGAGCTTTCGTATCGAAGAAGCCTCCGTCGGATTGGACGTTAAGATCGCCGCTAGTCGGAGAGTAGTCGCCTTCGATACCGAAACCGGCTTTCAATTTCACGACCTTCTCGTCGACATAGACTGTTCCGCCGCCGCCAACATTGAGTGGTGGTGGAGCAATCGTAAACTCATCCTTTTTAAGCTGAGTATATGTCCGCATGAATTGCGTCTTGAAAAGGATCGTTATGCCCAGTTTCTTTCCTTCCATTTCGAGGAAGGTCGGAGTGAAAGAATACGTTGGCTCATTCACCGTCTTGAAATCCGCTCCATCGAGAGTCAGCTTAATTTGGTAATCACCGTTAAGATCGGCATATTTACCATTGATACTGAAGTGCACTTTCGTGAACGGCGTAGCCTGCTTTGCATCATCATCATACGGAGAATAGACTCCGCTATCTCCTGCAACTGGACGCAAAGCCTTCACAGTAACACTGAATTGCTGCGTAGTAATATCTTTCGGGCCGCCACCGCGTTTGGCATCGCCTTTGAATTTGACGGTATAGTTCTGGCCAACGTCGCTGGCAGAGGGAGTGAATACCCAGACCCAGTTCGTATCAACCTTCTTGAATTCACCAGGACCTTCGAGTTTCGTGATCTCAGTCTTACTCGAGAGCGCGCCTTCGATCTTGATCGGATTCGGCAGCTCCATTCCCGGGAAAGCAGAGAAATCATTCTCCACCGGATACAGTGCGATCTGGTCAAATTTGTTCTCGGCACGCTTAACATTGACGATGAAGTCGTTCTCTCCTAAGTTAGAGGAGAAATTCTGATACTGATCCCCTAAAAGCGAATCGATAAATCCCTTCAAGGCAACATTCTCGGTAATTCCGTCCTTGACTTCCTTCAACTCTCCCACCGTCAGGCGCACAGCTCCGATCTTGACCGTATCGTCGTTCTTTGCATTTTGCGCAACGCCGACGACTTGGTTCGTCTTTGCTTTGAAGGCAAGCTTATAATCGCCTTCACCAAATGAGGGTTTGAATTTATATTTAAAGATATAATCCTGGCCTTGCCGGACGCGCGGATAGGTGACGGAATCCGCCGCAATATCGATCGTCTGCATGACATTATTATTTCTCAGGATCGTAAGGGCAAGCGAATCGACGACGTCTTTGGCAGGATCGGATACGCGGACCTTAACGGAGAACTCACGCTCAGGCTCTTTCGGATCGCCAAGGGTCATGGATTGATCTGAAGTGCTCGACAAGCTGGTCTGAGATCCGCGCAATGCACTGATGATCGCTTCAGCGATCAACTGAATACGCTTGGATTTTTGCTCCAGAGCAAGCTTCTCACGTTTGAGTTCTTCTTCGGCATCGTCTCTTTCGACGATGATGATAAGCAGTTCCAACAAAACTGCAAGGTAGAGAATGAAATAGACTTTACCAGCGCCGCCGCCTTTAGACATATTGTTCGCCTGTTAAAAGATGTACTTCGAAAAACGATCGGGCAAGACACATTTGCCGTTCCGTTCTTTATTTATCCTCCCTCCGGGCATGAGCCGTTCGGGGTTTGACACACAAATCGTTTCAACTCTCTCATCAAGTAGACAGAATACCTCTGCTACGATACTTTTGCCATCAGGCTCTCGATCATCTTTGCGATGCAATCGAGTTCGATATTCACAAAATCGCCGATTTGAAGAAACCGGAAATTCGTGTTTTCATAGGTATGGGGAATGATCGCAACTCCTATTCTGGATCCGTCAATTCGAGCGACGGTCAGGCTGACTCCATTAATAGCGATCGATCCCTGGGGAATCACATAGCGCATGAACTGCAGAGGAAGCTCGAACTCGAACATCCAGTTGCCGACCAAATCCTCAATGCCAAGTGTAAGAGCAACTCCATCGATATGCCCTTGCACTAAGTGGCCTCCGAGACGGGTGGAAAGCGTGGCCGCCCGTTCAAGATTCACTTGTTCCCCAATCTTCAATGAACTGAAATTCGTTTTTTTCAATGTCTCCGGCACTGAAATGACCTCAAAAAACGACGTTCCGCAGCCAACTACCGTCTGACAGACGCCGTTAACTGAGATAGAATCATCAATTTTTAAGTCCGAGAGTACTTTCTCTGCTCTAAATTGTAGACGCAGGCCGCTCCCTTCCTTAGATGATGCAATGAGCGTGCCGAGTTCCTCGATTATGCCTGTGAACATCCGGGAATGTTAGGTTTTTTATGCTTTTACCAGAAACTGAAAGCTCGCCGATCCTACTGCCCGATCGACGAATTCTTTCTGATCGATTCCATGATCAACTCTGCAACTCGTAACGCAGCCTGCCCATCCTCTCCGCTGACGATCGGAACCGTATCCTTCGTGATCGCATCCCGAAAGAGTTCGAGTTCGTACTTCAGCGGATTCAGATCCGGAACGTCAGGCCGTTCGTAAATGATATTCAATTTTTTTTCTGCTCTCTCGATCTCTCCGAGATTGAACACGAGCGATCGATTCTCTTTCGCTTCGTCCGATCCGACAAGATGAAAAACTTCGGCGCTTTTAGCCGCGAAGTCAACAGATAGGTATGCATCGCGCTCAAAAATACGAAGCTTTCGCATCGGATTCTGAGATATGCGACTTGCGGTGACATTGGCGACTGCTCCGCTCGAAAATTTTATCCTGGCATTTGCGATATCGATCTCATCGGAAACGACTGATACACCACTTGCATCGACGCCGGTGACCTCCGATCGTGCCAACGAAAGGATCACATCGATATCATGGATCATCAGATCAAGAACAACGGCTACATCCGTTCCTCGCGGCTTGAACTGCGCAAGACGGTGCGATTCGAAAAACATCGGATTGTGGATGAATTTTTCGATCGCCAGTAGTGCCGGATTGAACCTCTCGATATGGCCGACCTGGATCTTAGCTTGGTGCTTATTTGCAAGAGCGATCAATTCGTCGGCTTCGGCGATCGAAGAAGTGATCGGCTTTTCGATAAGCACATGCTTGCCCGCTGTGATCGCCTGCTTTGAGATCTCGAAATGGGCGAAGGTCGGTGTAACAATAGATATCCCCTCCGCTGCTTCTATCAACTCATGAGTGTTTTCAAATGAGCGAACTCCGTGCTCAGCAGCGACGCGTGCAGCCTCTTCCCTATTCGAATCGAAAATCCCGACGAGTTCAACCCCCTCAACTTCTTTCCAAAGTTTCGTGTGGATCTTTCCGAGATGCCCGGTGCCGATAACGGCGATCTTTAGCATGAATAATTAGAACGTTGTTCCGAGTCCGATAACATAGCGGAATGCAAAATTTTCTTTCCCGTCGAATGGGTGATTCAAGTAGATCGGGAAATAGAAACTTATCGTCGGGATCTGCCCATACTCCAAAGCAACTCCCTGCAACTGCCATGGCAGCCAGGACAGTATGCTTGTCTTGACGGTCACACCGGCATCGGTGAGAATATGCTTCAGGATCTGCGACCCCGTCTCTCCGACAGGCGGATTGCCGTATTGAAACGAGCCCGTCCATCCGGCATCGGTGAATAATCCGAACTCGAACGAAGCTGCAAAGCTTCCGAGACTTTCGAACGGATTGGGCAGCTTCAGATCGGCATTCAGTCCGATCATATCGTTACCGGTTACAGTAATATTTCCGAGAGGATCGAAGTATTGCCCCGTATATCCCCTGACACCGGCTCCGCCTTCAACGAAGTAATGCGCTTCACTACTGAAATGGCGGCTGAGACTGGCAGCAGTCCGAAAGAAATCATTGCGCAGCATTTCGGAATTCGTAGCGCCCGAAATATTATACTCATATTCATCGTTCAGGACGCCGGAAGATTTCCCAAAACTTCCATGCAGCTTCAGGTCCATCTGACGCGAGAATGGTATAATCTGCGTTATACCGATACCGTACTGCGTAAAGGCATTCAACGTATTCGTCTTGATGAGGGTATCGCCCTGATACGATCGATCGACGGTCAGCAGATTGCCGATTCTGGCGAAAAAATATGCCTGCGTATGTTTTGAGGCAGAGCTATAATGATAGCGGAATCCGAGCGACCGCTCCAATCCGGAATCCCAATGGAAGGGGTAGATCGGATAAAGGATGTTATCTTCTCCGAACGGACCGCGCTCTTCAAGATCAAAATCAAATTTGAATTTGTGAGATGCACCTAAGTAGAGATAGGTCGGACGTATCTCATGCTCCAGCGCAATATTGATCGTACCGATATCATTAAACTTCCGGATATCAAATGAAAATTTCGTCAGCCTACCCAGAAGACGGACATTGCGTTCATCTTTGATCTCGCCGTCGAGATAATCGTACCATCTGGTCTTAACATCTTTCGGCCCGCCAAGATGTCCGGAGCTATCTTCGACGCGCTCAGGAGAGAACTTAAAAATGAGTTTCAGATCCGAAGTATTATGCCTGCCTTGTCCGGAGAGAAGTCCGACTCCTAGATTCATTTTAGATACTGCATCATATCCAATAATGGGCCGCAGAATCGCATATCGGGCATCGAGAGGCGGGGCCATGTTCAGCTGAGTCCAAAGAGCCCATTCCGTTTTCGGGAAAAGCAATCCTTCGTAATTGTTGCGGCGGTTCAGATCCATCAGCCTGCACGATGTATCAATCTCATACCATGAGACTTCTTTCGGAGTCGTGATCGATCCCTTATATGTCGGCCGCACCCAGTCCCATCCGGGAAAAAACAATCTTCCGGCCTCCGGTTTTCTGTATGCAGCATCCTGATTGACAGCCAGAGGAATTGTTGCTATACCCGTCGAGCCATCTTCGTAATGCAGCGTCAGATCGATAGGGGCAACTCCGAGATCTTTGTTGCGGAGTTTTACTGTGGTCTTGTATGTGCCATCAGATTGTTTCTCGGATTCTAGTCCGGTTGCAGCATAGTCGATCGTTCGGGTCGAGGCAAACCATTCGTCGAAATAATAATCGAGATCGGCTCCCGAAACATCCTGCATCGTGCGTTTGAAATCATTAAGAGTTGGATGCTTGAAATGCCACCTTCTGAAATATTCTTTCATCCCTGCCCAGAACATCGAATCGCCGAGCACATATTCAAGCTGCGCAAGCCCGGCCAATGTTTTAAAATATACTTGCCCTGCATTAACACCTTCTCTGAACCAATCATGAGGAATCGTTAAGGGCTCTTCGTAACCTGAAGTTGCCAGGTCTAGATACGGAGCATAATAATTCCTTCGCGTATCGGTTTCCGGGATGAACATTCTCGAAAGCCAGGGCCTTTCATCGACTCCGTGTTCGCGCTGATTTCGGCCGTAATGCGCTTCCTGGCACGTCATCTCGATAAACTCCGTGAAGCCTTCATCGAGGAAGGCATAACGCGTTTCGTTATTTCCGAGCATTCCATAGAACCACTGATGGCCGCCTTCATGAGCTATAAGTCCGGAGCTTGCGCTGCCATCCATAATGAGCTGCGGATACTCCATTCCTCCATCGCCGGCATGCGTATTCGTGAAGTTGCGGTACTGATACCAACCAACTTTATGCGAATGATGGTTGAGCATGAAGAAGGTATTCGGCATGGCATCCTTCCAGGCTGCATCTTCGCTCGGTTTATACAGGCAATGGACGGTGATCGTATCGCTCCAGGTATCCCATTCGTGAATGTATTCATGGGCCACCCAGGCAAAATCATGAACATTCGATGCTTTGAAATGCCATGTTAGAAACGGCGAGTGCTGAGCACTTGCGACTGAGTCGGGATAGACCTTGCCTTTCTTCACACCTCTTGCGATCTGATCATATCCCCATCCGACTTCTTCCGGATTCTGACATTGGCCAGTCGAGCCGACGCAATATTTTGACGGCACCGTCATCGTCACGTCAAAATCCCCCCAGACTCCATAAAATTCGCGGGCAACATATTCCTGATGATGCCAACCTTCACGGTCATATTCGCAGATCTTCGGATACCATTGCGACATCGAATATTTTATTCCATCGGCATTCATCCATCCGCCACGACGAGTTAGAAGCGGGATCTGGACAAAGAAGGGCATGAAGAGCGTCACACTTGAATTCGGAGCAAGCGGTTTCTCGAGAATCACCTTCATAGACGTACCGGTGATCTTGAAATCCAAGTCCTTCATCGGCTGATCCCATCGAACTTCTGTTGAAGCAGGAATCAACGCTACCGGAACACTCACTTTTGAAATCGTTTGCCCGCCCCAATCACTTCGCTTATAGTGCTCGATCTTTTCAGCCACGCCGCGGTCATTTAGTGCCTTTGCCCGTTCATCCATCATCGAACCCGGTTGGAAAGCATTATAGTAGAGGTGAAACCAGACTTCATGCAGAGTATCGGGTGAATTATTTGTATAGACCACAGCAAGCTTTCCATCGAAAGAATGAATGGAATCGATCAGTGTTCCGCTGATGGTGTAGGAAACATGTTGTTGCCAATAGTCAGCTGGCTGTGCTGCCGATTGTGAGACGACAAAGAATAGAAGGGCGATGATTTTTTTCATGAAGAGATGGTCGCAGAACAAAAACTTGGTGAAATCAACACAGGAGGGTTACATCAAATTCATCTTCGGATGCAATCGCGAGAATGACTCAACTGCCTCACCTCGCACCTGCTACATGATGGCTGATCCCCGATCACAAGATCTTTCGGATCCGCTCCATTGCCTTTTCAATATTCTCCATGGAATTCGCATAGCTGAAACGGAGATACCCTTCTCCGTATTTACCGAACGATGTTCCCGAAAGGCAGGCAACGTTTGCTTCGTAGAGAATCTTATCGGCCAACGTTCGTGAATCCATTCCCGTACCGGTAATATTAGGGAAAACGTAGAAGGCTCCGAGCGGTTTATGGCATTTGAAACCCGGCATACTGTTTAATGCATCGACGATCAGATCGCGACGGCGCTTGAACTCGGCAACGACTTTATCGACCCAGTCCTGCGGACCACTCAGGGCTTCTATTCCTGCAACCTGCACGAAACTTGTAGCGCAGCTCGGAACATTGGTCTGAAGTTTCGAACAGACTGCGGCGAATTCGGCCGGCATGATGCCGAATCCGAGACGCCAACCCGTCATAGCATAGGTCTTTGAAAATCCATCGAGGATGATCGTCCGCTCGCGCATTCCCGGAAGTGCAGCAATCGTATGATTGACAAATCCGTCGTAGACAACTCTTCCATATATCTCATCGGAGAGAACGATGATGTTATTCTTGACAGCAATATCGGCGATGGCTTTCAGATCCTCCATGGTCAGGATTCCGCCGGTCGGATTCTGCGGAGAATTGATGATGATCATCCGCGTTTTCGGCGTGACGAGCTTCTTGAGATCTTCGATATCGAACCGGAATTCCTTCTCCTCTTTCAGCACCAGTGGAACAGGCACGCCGCCCGCTAGTTCGATACAGCTTTCATAGATCGGAAATCCGGGATTCGGATAGATCACTTCATCTCCGGGATCGACTGAGGCCATGATAGCATAGAACATCACCGGTTTCGCGCCGGGACAGACGACAACTTCACTCGCATCGAATTTCATGTTGCGGCGGTTGCCCTCGATCTCAGCGATCACTTTGCGAAATTCCGGTAGCCCGGGAGCAGGGCCATAATGCGTATAGCCATCATCAAGCGCTTTTTTTGCTGCAGCAATAATATTCGGCGCCGTATCGAAATCCGGTTCGCCTATCTCCAAGTGGATAATATCTCTTCCCTGCGCCTCGAGTTCGCGGGCCTTTGCAAGAACAACAAATGATGTTTCAGTCCCGAGACGGCTAATACGATTGGCTATGTGCACTGGTGGATAGTTTAAGAGTTGTGAATTAAGAATTAGAAATAATTATCGACTATACAGCATCACTAATGGATGAATAATTGAATCCGCTCACGACAAGCATGGGAATGAGCATCGGAATGCCGTCCCATCCGTCGCGCGGAGCAGTAACGATCGCTTTGGACATATCGGTTACGTTTTTCAAAACAGTGATAGGCGATTCATTCCAGCGGAAGTTAACGACTCCATGTTTGATCTCGCCATTCTCAACCCAGAACAATCCGTCTCTGGTGAGGCCCGTCTTGAGCAGAGTTTGATTATCTACATCGCGGATATACCAGAAACTTGTGATAAGCAAACCTTCCGGTTTTGCTGTTGCCAAGAAATCTTCGGGCAACTGAGATCCGCTATCCATGATGATATTCGATGGTCCCGGCACGGGTTTCTTCCCCGTTTTCTGTGCCCAGAACCTGCTCCGCTCGAAATTAGTGATCTTTCCATTCTTGACCCAATCTACTTGCTCGGTTGCAAGTCCGCTGCGATCGAAAATCCCTGAAGGTACGAGAGGATGATTGGGGTTCGAGGAAATCGAGATCTTATCGCTGAACAATTGCTCACCCAGTGCCGTACCGCCTCCAGGCCTGCTGAATGCGCTGCGGCCCTCTTCGGCTTCGCGTGCATTAAGCGACCAGATGAATTGCTGCACAAGATCTGCAGCTGCGCTTGGCTCGAGGATGGTCTTATAGACTCCGGGATCCATCTCTTTCGGACTGGACCAGGCTTCGCATTTCTCAGCGGCACGATTGATCGTGCGATCGGGATTCAGACGTGCGATCGCCTGCGAAGCAGATTTATTCCATCCGCTCGACGATCCATCCTCGTTACGCATCGTTGTCGAGAATGTGGTACGAGTTTTCTGATCGTCTACATATACGCCTTTGGAATTTCGCATCGCAAAACGCGACACGATAGTCTCCAAGAAGCCTGCCGTTACAAATTGCCTTGCCTTTGCTTCCTTGATCGCCTTCTCAGCAACTTTCGCACGTTCGCCGGCAGCATAAGCCGTATCGGCGCTTGATTCGTCGAACTGGGCACTGCGTAAATATTTCGGCTTCTCGGCCAGCGGCGGCATCAACTCTTCGTTATCGGGCGCAAGCGAAGCGATCTCCTCAGCGCGCTTGACGGCCATGCTCAATCCCTCGTTGGAAAGATCGTTGGTCGTGACCGTTCCGGATTTTTTGCCGTTTGCGCAGGTGATGTTTACGGTCGTATTAACGGCCGATCCGCTCGTCGTCACCATATTGGCCGCATAGCGCAAATTCGCAGAGTGAGCGGAATCGATGTTGACTTCGCACCACTCCGATTTTGAAAATCCGATTACCTTCTTGCTCAGAGCCTCGAGCTCAGATGAGGTAAGGATGTCTTTATTGATTGCCATAAATGAATTAAGAATTGAGAATTGTGAATTGAGAATCATGCAGTGAACGAGGCGCCGAAGGCCATCCACTCAGCGTGATGCTCACTCCTCCATCTCCATCATCCCGCCTTTGGCATTTGCCGATTGGGACTTTGTATTGATGACTTGAATGCTTGAAAATCGTGCGGGCGGGCAGCCATGGCTGAGCGGATTCGATTGCATCGGCTCGCCCTTACCATCATTCATCGCACCGCCAAGCATGTACTCGCTCTTATCACAGACTGCATCGAGATTCTTCCAGAATCTATTCGTCGTTGCCTGATAGGCGACATCGCGAAGCATGTGGCCGATCTTACCATCTTTGATCTCGTAAGCGACTTGCCCGGTAAACTGGAAATTATAGCGCTGCTGATCAATAGAGTAACTGGAATTGCCTTTGATGAAAATTCCTTTGCCGGTATCCTTGATGAGATCGTCAAGCGACATTTTTTTCTCATTCGGTTTCAGGCTGACATTCGGCATTCTCTGGAACGGCACATTCCACCAACCTTGCGCATAGGATTGGCCATGCGACTTCTTGTCACCGATCAGTGCAGCTTGCTCGCGTGTTGTCTGCGTATCCATCAGTTCGCCTTTTTCGATAAGCTTGTATTCTTCGCATGGAACGCCGTCATCGTCATAGCCACATGTTGCAAGTCCGCCTTCCTGAGTTCTATCGGCGACGATATTTAGCTGATCGCTGCCATAGGTCATGCCGTTAATATCTTTCTTGCGCACAAAGCTTGTTCCGGCGAAATTAGCTTCGTATCCGAGAATGCGATCGAGCTCCGTTGGATGACCGATGCTTTCATGGATCGTTAGCCACAGATGAGTCGGATGCAGGACGAGATCGTACTTACCCGGCTTTACACTTTCGGCAGTCAGCTTTTCCGTCGCCTCGGCGACTGCCACCGTGATCTCTTCTTTATAAGGATATTCTTCGACATATTCCATTCCACGACCTTGCGGAAGAACGAATAGTGCACGGCTGGCGAACTCTCCTTTGCCCGGATCGCTGACGGTTATACGAGTCGAGGGATCGATGCGTGTGATCTCCTGCCAGATCTTTGAGCCGTCACTGGAAGCAAAATACTTCTCCTCGCGAGCTGCATGCAATCCTGAATGAATGAACATCTTCTTTCCCGCAGGTTTTGCAGACAAAGCGAGTGCGTGCATTCCCAAGAGGAAATCGGCACGTTCTTTGAAGGAGACTTCGAAAGGATTTTTCTTGATCGGAGTCTTCCACTCGGCCGTCACAGCGCTGACAGGCACCAGAGCAAGCGGCTCCGTCCTCAGTTTGGCATTTGCCGCTGCCATCTGCACCGCTTCATCGACAGCGCGCTTGCCGCTATCTGAATTCACATTCCGCGTTGCCGTAAATCCCCATGTCCCGTCTTTGATGACACGGATGCCGATCCCATAGGAATCGTTTGCCGAAATTCCGGTAATGATATTATCTCGGGCATTCACCGATTGGGAGAGATACCGGACGATGCGCACGTCACAGTACGAAGCGCCAAGCGACTGTGCGTAATTGATCAATTGATCGGCAAGCCGCTGCTCATCCTGCGTCGGCTTCGTGAGCGAGCCATCCGGAGCCGGGGTATTGATGCGCGAAGCACGGGCCATCTGAAGATCAAGCCCGGTAAGAGCCAGCGCACCGGTTGCAAGTGCACCCTTGAGAAATACTCTGCGATCCATAGATTATAGAATAAAAAGTAGGATTGAAAACGCGAAGGGTTCGGGAAAAAGTCCGAGGAATCCAAGTACTAATTCAGAGTCCCGAATTCTAGATTCAAGGGAAATGTCATCGGACTCTTTTCGGCGATTCCGTGTTGTTTTTTCACATGCGATTTCCCCGACCCTTAGCATTCATCATCATCTCTTTGCTTTTCTTTTCCGCAAAGCATGATGTCTGCGCGCAATGGAAAAATGTTGCTCCATCGCTCCTTGGACCCAGTGGAGCGTTACATTACAAGGAAGGAATTCTCTGGGCAGGTTTCAAGACGTTGTGGAGTTCGTCTGACTTGGGAAAGACCTGGAAGAAGAATAATCTTTCCCTTTTCGGCACAGTTACCTCCATTTATTTCTTCGATAGGAATAACGGAGCGGTTGGGGCGAGCTCCGGCGATGTGTATTTGACTTCCGACGGGGGATTCACCTGGCGCACAGCGATGCGATTTGTTGCAACATGTAGAGGAGTATGTTATGGTGCAAGTAAGAATGATATCGCCGTTTGCGGCATCAGCCCCGCCATGGCTATTTCCCGTGATGCCGGTAATACGTGGGATACGCTTAGCGATATTCAAGGGAGTGATTGGGCTCACGATATTTTTTTCAGGCAAGATCTCGGACTGGTTGTTCTTGCCAGCGAAGAGAAGCCGCCTGTTTTTGCTCATACGTATATCTCATCTGATTTTGGGGGATCCTGGCAAATGCAATCCGGAGGAACCGACTACGATACCTATAGCATGACTTATGACAGCTGCAACAATGGGAATACCTACGTACTTGGCGAAGACTATGCCTACACTCAGGATCACATTTCGAAAATATTTGTCTCGGCCGATAATGGGAATAGTTGGATTACTACTACACCCATACAAGGGTATTTTTTTGCAGGTGCAATTCAAACCGGTCCGTCAACAGTATACGCTCTCACGCTGAAGAACGGAGTCTATCGGAGCACTGATAACGGAAATACCTGGAAGACGATCGGAGGCCCAAACTTTGAGTACGACACAAGATTCCTGACTGTCGTAGACGACAACACCCTCTTTGTATGTGCGGGCGACGGTTCTATCTGGGCAACCTTCAATAGCGGAGGAGACTCCGTTCGAAGCAAACCCAAAAATGCTAAACTTTCCTTTTCAGAGAAAACTTTATTCGCAAATGACACCATCCCTTGTAACGGACTCGTCCGATTTTCACAAATCTTCCGTCAGGGTTGTGGCGATTTGAGTATCACGAATTCAAGATTCAGCGGGCGAGATTCACTCAGCTACTCGTTACTCTCTGGAACAGATTCGATCGGAGTGGACTGCTCTCCACGAGATACAGGACAGCTAAATGCGAATCTTATCTTGACCCTCAGCGATGGATCATCGGATACGATACTGTTAGGAGGACTAAGTTACGGACGGAATTTGCTATCGCTCGTTCCAACAGATCAAACCACTGATACCATCGGCGGATCCGTTAATGTTCCGATTTCCATCACGGGACTCAATAAGGCCGAAGATATAGAACTCGTATTAAAGTATGATAAAGAACTAAATTATCACGGTTCGTTCACACCAGCTAACACGCAACTCGATATTCCAGGGGAGTCCTGGCGTGGAAGATCAAAGCTTCACATATCCCAAGCGAAGCCAAATACCATTCTGGGCTATGCGCGATTCGATGTCTTTAGCGATTCGCAATCTCAGGCGCACGTTGCTTTTGATTCCGTTGTCGTACTCACTGCCTCACCTTGCGATTACATCATTCCGGTTCCGGTTACGAGTCTCATCACAACTCCTTCGGGTTGTGGCATTCAAGCCATATCACGATTTATTCATGACGGTAGCATTCCCCAACTCACGCTTGTTCCGAACCCGACTGTCGGAGAAACTTCGATTGCGACGACAGGCGATATCGGAGAGGTAACTATTTCAGTATTCGATATCCTGGGTACTTTGCACAGCCAGAGCTCGACAATACTTGGAGTCAATCATCCCGCAAAGCTCGCTCTTCCATCTGCCAATGGTGTCTACAATGTTCGCGTGCGAGGAGATTCTCGGGCCTATGATTTGAGAGTGGTCGTTCGCAATTAGCATTATCAATGCATCAGCGTTCTGGTCCAATAATTGCTCTACGTTAGCAAACAGATAGCTTATCTGACCACTTCCATCTTTTGCATCATCACTCCATCTTCCGATGATAACGATAGATAATATATTCCTGCCGGAAGGCCAACGATTGGAATCTCGATCTGAGAAATGCCGGAGATCATTTCCCTCGCATAAACTTCCCTTCCCAAAACATCGGAAATTCTGAGCGTGCTCTTTCGGGCCAGTGGCGCAGGGAGTGTCGCAATGACTGAATATCCTGAAGCAGGGTTCGGATAAATCTTCAATACATCGGCAAGCGGTTGTTCGTTGTATGCTACTGATGATATAAGTGCTCCGGTTCCGGAAAGGTAGGAGAAGTTCTTGATCGACGTCGCAAAGGATCCGCCTAAGTCGGTACCGAAGGTAAGTGATTCGCTATATGGCCCCTCAGTCTTTGGATGAAAACATACTTTTACCGTTGTCACTCCGCCTTTCGGTATTGTTATCGGCAGTTGTGCCAGTGTCAGAACCGAGATATAGAAGTTGACGGTATCAGAAAGCTTCAGGGAAAGAATTTTCAAAGGAGCGGTGCCGACGTTGCGAACCTGAATCTCTTTACAATTCTCTTTCCCTACCGCAACATAACCAAAGTCGGCATCTTCGGCGAGAATGAGACCTGTTGCCCCATGCGCATCGAGCGAGATGGAAAAACCAAAGCAGCCGGTTTGAACCAAAAGTGAATCGCGATGACGGAGCGTATCGGTCGGAGTATAACAAACCGAAATACTATCCGAAGCCTGCGGTGCAACGGTGTGAGGCAATGGCGGTGTTACCGATCCCACACTAAATGCATTCGAATTATTCTTCAGGCTTACTGAAGTGATCCTGATAGGATTTCCGCCAACCGGAGCGGTATTGGTAAATACGAAGGTCGTACAGATTTGCTGGCCGATCGATTTGATCGGGAATACAATACTATCGGCACGGCCCTGCGAGGGTGGATCGGTCGATAGGCCAAGTGTAGGAGCTTTGTACGTTAACTGCTTGTAAATCGCATTCCCGCGATTATCAACGATTGCTAGCGGAGCATTCGCTGCGAAAAGCGGATCTGCGACATTTACATCAAAACAAAAATCCTGGCCGGTGCCCACTTGCGGATGATATTCACCCCTATCGTAGCCTGGTACAGTCGTATCCAATCCCGCATTCAGCAGTTTAGCCCCGGGCGAGAAATAGATGCCGTCCGAATCATCGACAAGCATGATCGCTTTGATCCCTGGATCCGTCCGTGACGTATCTCGGACGCAAATATGCCAGCTCGAACACTTCGAACTGGAGTCGATCGTCATCGTAAGCGTAGGCTCTGCCCCTGTGTTCATTAACATTCCAGCAGGTGCCGCATATTCGTGAGGAACGTTCGGAGCATTGTTCGTTCCAAGTCCGGTTGCGGCCGCATCCCGCATCTCGTAGAAATAGACCATGAACGGATACTCCGAAGTTAGATAGTACGGAGTCGGCGGCGAGAGCGGAGGGACATTCAGCTTATACTGCGTGGCGCTCAGCGAACCATCATCAGCAGATAAATTCGTATACGAAAGAACCTTCGTAAGCGTTGAAAGTGAAGTTTGAGCAGCTCCGTTGATCGAGATCTTAATATCATCAAGATGATCGCTCAGAATATTAAGATAGGGTAGATCAATGACCTGCCAGATGTTGCCATTATCGATAAGATTGAACGAGTAGAACTTCTTCCAATGCGATCTCGGCACTACTGTCATCATAGCAGGCGCAGGCCAAGGCTTTGATTTGCTTTCGCTGCGTTCGTCATATTGCATGACACTGATCTTTTTGTCGTTCGTGGAATACGTCTCCGTCGGGCCAGTCACATCAGTTTTTTCAGCGAATGCAAATCGATTGACATAATAATCATCCCCACCAGCGCCAACACCGAAGTGAACGTGAGCGAGAGTTGTATCGTCGAAAGTATAAATTCTGTAAGCGTCACCATGTCCTATATCTGCGGGCCCGGTCGCTTCGGCGAGAGGGACAGATATATATCCCTTCGTATCCCATAATTCATACGGGACCATCTGCTCGACCATGTAATCGCGCCCTTCGATCACAAACGGTGGATCGATGCCTCCGAGAGATGAATTTTCGTGACCGGAGATCACGCCTATCGGATTCGTTGCCTCGATGATAGAACCGGACATGTCATTCTCATTGTCATCTCCGCTCGATTTGACGAGATAGGTCTGTCCCTTGTTCAAAGATATGGTGTAGGGCACAGGACTGTGGGCGCTTCCGGTGCCGTGAATGGCGCCGGTGTGGCCCGTTGTTGTTGTCGTCGCCGGTGTTATCTGAACCGTCGTTCCATCAACTGCGCCGATGACAATGAACGCCCCTCCGGAATAATTGGGATTGCTGATTGCTCCATCGCCGGGATTATCGTTATAGGATGCAGCGACATATTTTTTCCCGAGGGAAATGAGCGGAAGGGCGAGATAGCTACCTCCTGAACAAGGCCCTACGCTGAGATACTCTACAGTAATCGGTTTCTTTGAAGTAATATGACACGATTTATTTTGGGGCATATCCAGCGTCTCATCGATCTTCATTGCATCACGATTGAGAGGGATCTTCAGTGCTCCTTTTGCCCTAACACGGTAGATCTTCGGCGGTAATTCCCTACCCAGTTCGTCAAAGTATGAGATGCTGATCTCATTATCATAATACGTATTGATCATCGCGTAGGTGAAGAAGAATGGGCTTAGCCCTGTATTATAATTTGGAAAGATCATTGCCAGGTAGAATTCCCGTCCTTCATTCGAGAGGCCATTATGAATTGCAGCTGCATGGATACTTCCTGTCATCCCCAGTGAAAAGTAGACTTGATTCTTATAGGTATAGTCACCAGGGACTTGCACAACGTAGGAAAAGGAACTGCCGGTCTTGATCGGACCGAATGGCAGAGCTCCTGCTGGGACATCGATCGAAACGAGATCATATGTGGTAAAATCCCCAATCCACACAACTGTATCTCCGACAATAACATCCAGGCTCTGTGGCGAGTAGTTGTGGCCTAAGCTCCCACCGAATTGGATAACGTGCTTGACCGGTACTGCAAACGTTACTGAAGCCTCAATTATGAAGAAAAGCAATATGG
The DNA here is from genome assembly GCA_030706385.1 of Bacteroidota bacterium. Lineage (GTDB taxonomy): Bacteria > Bacteroidota > Ignavibacteria > Palsa-1295 > Palsa-1295 > PALSA-1296. Next base: position 24,404 of record JAUZOQ010000018.1, read on the forward strand.
CGGGGAGAGATAACGAGATACGTTTGAATATTCTCATAAAAATATGTCTGGGGGCGGTGCTTTAAAACACCTAAATATTGGAAAAGTTACTTTCCTGATCGTAGGCAAGGAGAGAATCCGGCGCTGACTAGATCACGCACGGCAAAAGAATCGTAATTGATGATTATTTCATTTTTTCCAGTCTATTGACTTTGGCATCCAATCGCATAAGGAAAACGAATATACCAAGCCATATCACAGCAGCAATAATACCAACTACATAGAGCGGATGATTTTGGAGAAAGTCCATCAAGCGTATTTTATTAGTTTAGAGTTTTGGTTATGAGTTACAATTCTTCATTTTCTTTCCGTAAGACAATCGTATAGAGATCTTTCATCCAGATAAATAGCAATGTAAAGAGCACGACGTTCGTCCAGAGAACATAACTTAAGATCGGATCGGTATGTGTTTTACCTGAAAGATTGATAACAGGAGCTTCCGTCCCACTCGAACCCGGATGAAGGCTTTGCGTTATACGCGGCAGCACGAACATCAGGAACGGCACCGTAACAAATGCGATAATATTGTACACTGCAGCAATGCGTGCCTTCTTCTCCTCGCCTTCTTCCAAAAGAGAACGAAGCAAGAAGTATGCAACATAGATCAGCAGCAGAATAAAGATTGAGGTTTCGCGAGGATCCCAATTCCAGAATGTTCCCCAGGAAAATCGCGCCCAAATACTCCCGGTGACGGTTGCGAGAATGGTAAAGAGCAATCCGATGGCGCTGGCAGCGCGCGCTCGAAAATCATACTCCATATTCTTCTTGCGGATGAAGATTATCGAATAGATCGTAGCGAAAAGAAAGGCGATAAACGCAACGAATGACATCGGAACATGAAAGAGCATATTCCTGCCAAGTTCTCCGAGTCCCTGAATAAGTGGGAAAGTCAGAGCAGGGTTAACACGTTCGACACGCATGGCCTCGTAAAAATCATCCGAAGGCCAGTACGTACATTCTGCAACAATAACATCTCCTATCTTTAATCCCAAAGACCGATCAATGAGAATCCTTTTTTCACTTCCATAAAGATCTCTAGCTTGATAGAATTTCTTGGCGGCAGAATCGTAACTGCTTGCCGTGATCGTTGCTTTCACCGGAGTGATATTCGAGACGTTGTTCATCTTCAGGGTGACTACATCATTAAAGCTTCCGCCAATTGGCGTGGCAAAGCAAATGAATACACTGACGGTGAATATCGCGCCTAGAAGTAGGTGGTATGCTTTAGAGCGAAAGAATTTCATTGTTTCTGATATAGTGGTTCCAAGTGGCAGGTTATTCTCAAAGGAAGAAGTTACTCCTGCCAGATCACATGAAAAAGAACATAACTCACAAGCGTTACTGCAACATCAAACGAAAAAAGAATGAGAATATCTCCGCGAACGCCATCCCAGGAATTTGCAACTTCCATCGTGATCCGAGTCGAATCGGTCGCTGCGATCACCAGAGGGATCATCACCGGTAGCGCCAACACGGGAAGCAGTGCTCCCTTCTGCGCAGCACGGGCGACAAGAGCTGAAAGAATGGTTACGATTGACGAGGTTCCGACAGCACCCAGAAGCAACTGCAGAGTAAACATGCCCCAATCCCTGACTACAAAATCACGGAAGAAGAATGCGAAGAAAATAACTGCACAAGTGGCCAGCGAGAAGACAAGGAGAAGGTTGAACAGATATTTTCCCCAAAAGACATCTTCTGGCTCGGCATAGAGGCGGAGCATGAAGGCCGTACCTCGTTCCTCCTCGCTTATGAACGAGCGTGCCAAACCGGTAAGGGCACCGAAAAACAATGAGATCCAGAACAAGGCGCTCATGATTGATGAACTCATCTGCTCGCCCGGAGCCGAGAAGAGGATCGTAGTTACCGTCACCAACAAGAACATGACGATGGCGCTGACACCGAAACGGGAGCGAAGCTCAATGCGAAGATCTTTCCGAAGAATTGGGGATAGCATTCCTACATTCGGATTTCTGAAATGGCTTGAGGTAGGTAATGGGTGATATCAGTTGCCGTCATGCTTTCTTCTGACAACTCTTTCGCCGCGATGTCCCCGGCCATACCATGAAGAAAGACAGCACACAGAACTGACTGCAGAATATCCTTCCCCTGCGCAACAATCCCGGAGATCATTCCGGCAAGTACATCTCCCGCACCGGCCGTTGCCATGCCCGGATTGCCCGTGGAATTCACATAGATATTTCCTTCGGGTACTGCGACGATGGTCGGCGCGCCCTTGAGCACGAGGATCGCATTGTTCTTCGAAGCAAATTTTCTTGCAAGCCCAAGAGTATCTTTTTCAACGTCCTGCCATTTCATATCTAACATTTTGGCAAATTCGCCGAGATGAGGAGTGACGATCGTAACAGCTTTTCTATCTCGCAGTGCGCGTTTATTTTTCGATAATCCTTCCAGTGCTCCGCCGTCTAAAACGATCGGTTTCTTAACTTTCTCAAGCAACTGCAAAACAAGTTCACCACCTTCTTCTGTGGGTAGCCATCCGGAGCCGCAGTGAACGACATTTGCTTTTCCGAGGAGATGGGATAATTTCTTGAAGCTCTTTCCAAGCGGATTCCCATTCTCGTCTTCCGGCAATCCGAACGTCATTATCTCCGGCATCGCCGAAGCGACGATCGCTCTCTGAGACTCAGGCAATGCGACAGAAACCATTCCGCAGCCTGTTCGAAGTGCCGCTCCGGAAGCCATGATTGCAGCACCCGTCATTCCATAGGATCCCGAAATTGAGAGTACATGGCCGTAATCAAATTTCGAACTTGTCATTCTTCGCGCGGTGAGGATCCCCTTCAAGTCCGAGATCTCAATGAGAGAAACGCTTTTCTTTCCTGTTACTTTATTCTTGGCCCCGAGAGCTGCGGCGGTAACCTCACCGACTAGATCGGGTGCACCCTGTAAATAGAATCCCTGCTTCAGCGAGCCCATCGCAACTGTCCGATCTGCATTGACGACAACTGGAATCCCATTCTCGAGAGTCTCAACGGCACCAGTATCGGAGTTCAACCCGGTGGGGACGTCAAGTGCTAGTATTTTCGCTTCGAAATGATCTTGCAGCGAGAGAAGATCCATGACGGCTTCTTTCGATCTTCCTTTGAGAGGCCCTGCAGCACCGGTCCCGAGCACAGCATCGATGATGATCCCGACTTGAATATGAGCAAGAAAGTGTGTATCGCCCAGAGGATAGTGGATGATGTTTTCTCCCGGGAGAATGGCCTTCAGTATTTTCAATTGAGCAGAGGCTTCCGGAGAAAGTTCTCGCGCAGTACCTGCGATGAATACAAAGACTTCAATTCCCTTCTCGTCCAAGAGCCGCGCAACTGCAAGGCCATCACCTCCATTATTTCCTTTGCCGCAAAATATGAGGACGGCCTTGCCGCCTAATTCATCCAGCCAATCTTCGATAGCATCGACAGCACCTCTGGCAGCGTTCTCCATAAGGACGCGCGCGGGAATGCCGACCTTCGAAATGAGGTATTCGTCATAAGCGCGAGATTCCTCAGAGGTCAGGATCGGAAGCAATGTAGGTTCAGAATAATTGGTTACTTGAAAAAATATCCTGTCGCATCGGTCAATAATCCCGGCATCAACCCGAGGACTACCAGAGCAGCTGAAGCAAGCCCGATTGCGATATAGGAAATGTTGTTTTCCTTAACAGCGATTCCGTCGTCTGCATGAAGCGGCTCGCGAAAATACATAAGCACGATGATGCGCAAGTAAAAATAACTTGCGATTATGCTCGAGACCACTCCGACGATAGCAAGCCACGTCAATCCTGCATTGATCGCTGCTAAGAAGAGATAATATTTTCCGAAAAATCCCGCGAATGGTGGAATACCTGCAAGGGAGAGCATAATGATCGCTAAAAGGAACGCCGCCCAAGGTCTGCGTTTAGCAAGCCCTGCATAGTCGTCAAGATTTAATCCCGTTCCGGTTTCCTTTTCCAGCAAAGCAACAATTCCAAATGCTGCTATCTGCATTAGCAGGTAGACTGCTGCATAGATCTCAATCGCTGCAACTCCGGTTGCATTCAGCGCTGCAACACCGAGCAGGAGATATCCTGCATGTGCAGTGCTGGAGTAGGCAAGCATTCGCTTAATTTTTGTCTGGGAAAGTGCAACAATGTTTCCATAGAGCATTGAGCAGGCAGCCAAAGCTGCAATCACGATCTGGATCTTTGCCGCACCACCTGCAAGAGCACCTGCGGGCATAGAGCTAAATACCAAGACGATTGCACTGAATGCAGCTGCCTTACCCGCCGTTGACATGTAGCCTGAGACGACGGTCGGTGCACCTTCATACACGTCGGGAGCCCATTGATGAAACGGAAATGCTGCGACTTTAAAGGCGAATCCGACGATGAGCAGGATCAATCCGAGCAAGAGCATCGGCCCGGAAGTGGTGACCGAATGTATGTTACTCATCGCAACCAGATTCATTGTACCCAGACTTCCATAGATCAGGGCAATTCCATATAGGAAGAAACCTGTTGCGAATGCACCAAGCAAAAAATACTTCAGTGCTGCTTCATTCGATTCTGTCTTTGTCCTGAAAAGACCGGCCAATACATAGAAAGCGATCGACATCGTTTCCAATCCAAGGAATATGACTAACATATCAGCACCGGAGGCCATCATAACCATTCCCGAAGCAGCAAAGAGGATCAAGGCGCAAAACTCGCCTACAAGTACTTCCTCTTCGAGCAAATACCTTTCTGCCAGGAGAGCGGTAAGAATTGTAGCTGCGGAAAAAATAATCGTAAAAAAATTGGAGAAGGCATTATCATAAAGCAGACCGCCGAATGCAACGCTTGCTGGACCAGTCATATTTATTCCGGCAACAATTGCGGCAGCAATAGCGCCTGCCATTGTCAGGATTAACGGTGCCCGGCTGGGCGTTTTTTCGAATGCGTCCCAAAGCAGAATCAGAAGTCCTGTTCCTGCTAAGATGATAAGCGGCAAAGCCGCAATGAAATCAGTATTGTTCACAAGTTACTTTACAATTACTTTCGGTGCGACGATCTCGTACCCGCTTTGCTGCCTAGCCCCAAGCAGGGTATCAGACTGCGCATTCATTCCCTTTTCGCTCAGCTTCATGAAGCTCATTGGCTGAATTCCGATCCAGACCATGAAGATGACCAGCGGAACAAGAGAGAATATTTCGCGTTTCGACAGATCGCGTAAACTCCGATTATGTTCGTTTGTCACCGGTCCCATCATAAACCGCTGATACATCCACAAGAGATAGACGGCGGCAATGATTACTCCTGTACAACTAAATATCGCGTAAGCCCATGAGTGCAAAACGCTGGATTGGAATGCTCCCATAAGTGTCAGGTACTCACCGACAAATCCATTCAATCCCGGCAAACCCACACTGGAAAGCATTGCGATCGCGAAGAAAACTGCATAGTGCGGAGTGATCTTGGCGAGGCCGCCATAATCTTTGATTGCCCTTGTATGCGTACGCTCGTACATCATTCCGAACATCATGAAGAGCATTCCCGTCGATAGCCCATGATTGATCATCTGGATCACTGCTCCCTGCAAGCCCTCTCGTGTCATCGAAAAGATACCGAGCACGATGAAGCCCATATGCGTCACAGAAGAATAAGCGATCAACTTCTTGATATCGGTCTGTACCATGGCGACAAGTGCACCATAGATAATGCTTATCACTGCCAAAATGCAGAAGACGCTAGCATAATCAATACTTGCCTGCGGGAAGAGACCAAGATTGAAACGAATCAGTCCGTATGTTCCCATCTTCAGAAGAACTCCGGCAAGAATAACCGAGCCGATCGTCGGCGCTTCAACGTGAGCATCGGGCAGCCATGTATGAAGCGGGAAAAGCGGGACTTTGATGGCGAAGGATATGGCAAAGGCCCAGAAGAGATAACTCTGGACATGGAGCGAAAGCTTAGAACTTGCGACCTGTAGCGCCGTAAAGTCCGTTGTAAATACTCCGGTAACCTTTGATGCTTCCAAGCCGAGCCAGATGATTGCAACGAGCATGAAAAGGGATCCGGCCAGGGTGTAGATGAAGAATTTTACAGCTGCATATATTCTCCGCTCTCCTCCCCATATACCGATGATAAAATACATCGGAATAAGTATCAACTCCCAAAAGATGTAGAAGAGAAACAGATCCAGCGAGCAGAAAACACCGATCATCCCTGCCTCAAGCAAGAGAATAAGAGCCATCAGACCTGGGATCTTCTTATCTGTCGAATTCCAAGTACCGATCAAGGCAATGACAACAAGGAACGTCGTCAGAAGCACCAGTAAGAGAGACATTCCGTCCACTCCAAGATAATAGGAGATGGCAATGGTCTTCGAAGTGATCCATGGAAGCTTTTCCTGAAACTGGAATCCGGCCTTACTTGAGTCGAACTGAATATAGACAATCATCGACACTACGAATGCGACCAAGGCAATCGCAAGCGTAAAGATCTTTGCCGACTTTGCATCCTTAATAAAGTGCAAGATCGCTGCTCCGGCCAAAGGTATGAGTATGAGTAGCGTCAGTAAACCCATTACATTATTTTATCACAATCAGAACGGACGATGTGTCCATCCTGTAAAAAAATTCGATCAGAATATCAGCACATACGAAACCAGTACTAATATTCCGACAACGATCATGACGGCATAATTCTGCACGATGCCAGTCTGGATCTTGCGGATCATACCGCTAATCTGACCGATGCCAGCAGCCGAGCCATTAATAATACCATCGATGATCTTTACATCGACAATCTTATACAATATGCTATTCGAAAGGAAATATGTCGGCTGAACGATCGTTTTGTCATAGATCTCGTCGACATAAAATTTATTCGCTGAAAGAGAATAGAGTGTTCCGAGTTTCTGCTCCTGGCTCGCGAGTGTCGTCCTCTTCTTGTAATAGCGGGTTGCCATGAGGATTCCAACGAGCGCAACGACTACCGAGATAATGACTAATGGGATTTCCATCCCTTCGCCCTGCATGATCTGCGATTGTGCCGCGATCTCTTCGCCTTTTCCGACGATTGGTTCAAGCCATTGGCTGATCGTCTCCCCACCACCAAGAATTTTTGGTACTCCAAGGAAGCCGCCCAATACTGAGAGGGCTGCCAGCGCCACGAGCGGTATCCACATTGCCGGAACGACTTCATGCGGCGGATGATGGGCTGCATCGAATCGCTCTTTGCCATAGAAGGTAAGATAGACGGCGCGGAACATGTAGAATGCTGTCATCAATGCGCCGAACGCACCTAGCACCCAAAGCAAGGTACTGCCTTGTGAAAATGCTTTCCAAAGAATCTCATCCTTCGAGAAAAATCCGGCGAATGGTGGAATTCCGGCAATAGCCAGAGTTGCTATCAGGAAGGTTGCAAAGGTGATCGGAAGATATTTCTTCAGTCCGCCCATCTTCTGCATATCCTGCTCATGATGCATTGCATGGATCACTGCGCCTGAGCCAAGGAACAAACAAGCCTTAAAGAAGGCATGAGTCATCACATGGAAGACTCCGGCACCGAATGCTCCGACGCCGAGACCCAAAAACATATACCCAAGCTGAGACACAGTAGAATATGCAAGAACCTTCTTGATATCATTTTGAAAGAGTGCAATTATTGCCGCAAGAAGTGCTGTGCAAATGGCCACGATAGAAATCACTGTAAGAGTGGCCGGTGAAAGAGCAAACAGGATATTGCTTCTGGCCACAAGGTAAATTCCGCTCGTCACCATTGTTGCAGCGTGGATGAGAGCAGAAACAGGCGTCGGACCTGCCATTGCATCGGGCAGCCATACATACAAAGGAATCTGAGCGCTCTTCCCAGTACAGCCGAGGAACAGCATCATGGTAATGATCACGATAGAAGTATTGCCACTTCCCATTCCGCTTGCGGCACCGAACACATCGCTGAAATTCAATGATCCAAAAGTTACAAGCATGACTCCCATCGCAACGAGGAAGCCGAAATCGCCGATACGATTGACAATGAAGGCCTTCTTTGCCGCATCATTGTTCTTATTCTCTTCAAACCAAAAACCGATCAGTAAATAGCTGCAAAGGCCTACACCTTCCCAGCCGAGAAAAGTCAGCAAATAATTGTCCGCCATGACGAGTTGCAGCATCATGACGATGAACAGGTTCAGATAGGTAAAAAACCTCGTGTATCCCGGGTCCCCTTTCATGTACCCGGTAGAATAGAGATGGATGAGCGCACCTACTCCGGTAATGACGAGGATGAAGATGATCGAAAGCTGGTCAATTAAATAGGAGATTCCAACGTTCACCTTGCCGACACTCAGCCAATCGAAAAGTTTGTAGTGGATCGCACGGCTTTCTGCAGGCATCGAAAGCATCTCTGAAAACACGGCGATCGCCATTACAAAACTCGCCGTAACAGCCATACTGGCTACCCATCCGGCTATTGCCTTATTCTTATATTTGCCGCCGAAGAACCCATTGATAAGAAATCCTACCAACGGAGCCGCAACGATGTATGGGATTAATTGACTCAAGAATTTTTGTGCTTATTACTTAGCCCTTAAGTAAGTTTAGTTTGTCGATCTCAACCGTTTCCTTATTCCGGTAAACCGAAATGACGATAGCAAGTCCAACTGCCGCTTCGGCAGCAGCAACCGTCATAACAAAGAAGACGAGAATCTGTCCGGACTGGTCACCCATGAACTGACTGAAAGCGATGAGCGTCAGGTTTACGGCATTAAGCATAAGCTCAACACACATGAATATGACGATCACATTCTTTCGGAACATGACTCCCGATGCGCCGATCATGAAGAGGATGGCGGAGACGATCAAGTAGTTTGAAAGTGACGACATCTTATGTTAATTTCTTTTTTGCCAATACGATCGCTCCGACGGCCGCTGCGATCAAGATTATCGAAGCCATTTCGAATGGGAATGCATAACTTGTATACAGTTTCGTCCCCACCGACTCAACGGTCCCCAATTGAACGGCCGACTCGGATAAGTGCTTCGGCAAGGTGTCCGTTGCTGCAATAAAGACGGAAATGATCTGCGCAAGAATGCCCAGAACTCCGAGAATTCCGACTACAGTTTTCCAATTCCCTGTAATGGTATACTGCTCATTACGAATATTCAACAGCATGATCACGAATACGACCAATACCATGATCGCACCAGCATAGACAGCCACCTGCACCACGGCAAGGAACTGTGCATTGAGCGTTAAGTAGAGTGCAGCAAGAAAACAGAAAGTCACAATGAGCATCAGGGCACTGGGCACGGCACTTTTGCGCGTTACCATCAGCAGTGCCGAAATGATCGCACCCCCTGAGAGAATCCAAAATATTAGCTCGTTCAAATTCTTGTTCTCTTACTTGAAAAAGTAATGCATTCCGATCTGTGGAAGCGGAAGGATATCGCCTTCAGGCAAAAATGCCGAGAGTAATAATCCAACCGAAACGCCGATCTGTTTCGTGAATGCAAATTCATATCCTAATCCGATGCCGATCCGGAGCGGAGCTGAAAAGACTATTCTTTACCTCTCCACTGAAGTAGTAGCCGGTACCCCCAACTACATAAAGTCTATCGCGGTCGCTTCCGGAGAGATCAAACTGCAGCTCTCCGCCGAGATCATAATATAGTGAGCGGTCTACTTTAATAATACCACCGCTAATCTGATAAGCGACTACAGTACCAGCAAGACGTTGCCGGAACGATAATCCCAAACCGCTGACGAGTGAAGCATGTAAACCGACACCAAAAATATTTTCAGCGAAATGCTTCGGCTGCTGAATGTTTACATCACTTGTACTTACCTGCGCATTCCCCTTCGATCCAAGAAGTAATACATAGAAAATGAAAACGGTCAATATTCCCTTGAGTGTCATGTGTGATTTTCATCTATCATTGGGGAATATCGCTGCAACATCGTTATCTACGGCCATATTCTTGATATCGTTCTGGGGAAAGGAATCGTCTCGCGAACATGCTCAATCCCACAGATCCAAGCAACAGTGCGCTCGACACCAAGCCCGAAGCCGGCATGCGGTACACTTCCGTATTTCCGAAGGTCGAGATACCATTCGAAAGCATCGACAGGCAGGTTGTGCTCCTTGATGCGTCCGAGCAGCGTCTCGTAGTCATCTTCCCTCTGCGAGCCACCAATGATTTCCCCATATCCTTCCGGAGCCAGCATATCCATTGCGAGTGCCTTATCCGGTTCTTTCGGATCTCTTTTCATATATAATGCTTTGACGGCAGCCGGATAATGATGAACCATTACCGGTTTCTCAAATTTTCCAGAGATCACGGCTTCATCAGGTGCGCCGAAATCGTCACCATAAATAAATTCTTTATGACCCGAAGCGAAGCGCTCCTTCTTTTCGTCTTCATTCATTGAAGACCAGTACTCTTTCAGTATCTGAGCAGCCTCATCATAATGGAGTTTCGGAAAGGGCGCCTTTATCCTTTCAAGTTTGGAGACATCGCGCTCTAAAACTTTCAATTCATTTTGGCGATTTTTCAAGACTCGCTGAACAATGTATTCAATGAATTCTTCTGCGAGTTGCATATCACCTTCCAGATCCATGAAGGCTACTTCGGGTTCGACCATCCAAAACTCAGTTAGATGTCTACGGGTTTTCGATTTCTCTGCACGAAATGTGGGGCCGAATACGTAGACCTTGCCCAATGCCATTGCTCCGGCTTCGCCATAAAGTTGTCCGGATTGAGTTAGATAGGCCTTGCCCTCGTCAAAATAATCAAGCTCAAAAAGAGTACTCGTTCCTTCGGCCGCATTGGGAGTCAGGATGGGAGCATCTAAGAGGTTAAATCCTCTTTCGTCGAAAAAATCTCTGATCGCATGAACAACTTCATGCCTCACTTTCTGGATCGCATGCTGGCGGGATGAGCGAAGCCAGAGATGCCTGTTTCCCATCAGGAATTCTACTCCGTGTTCTTTCGGAGAGATAGGATATTCCTGAGCGATTGAGATGATTTCAATACTTTTTGTAAATAGCTCATATCCACCGGGAGCTTTGGCTGCCTCCTGAACGACTCCCGTCGCGGCGAAGGCAGATTCCTGCGTCAGCTTATCATAGGCTGCGAACGTCGCCTCATCAACCTGATTTTTCATGACGACACATTGGCAAATGCCAGTACCGTCACGTAGTTCAAGGAATTGGATCTTGCCGCTCGAGCGCTTCGTATACAGCCAGCCCCGAAGCGTCACTGCTTTACCGACAAACGATTTCAGGTCTTCTATATAGATATCTTGACGCAATAATTTTCCTTTTTTTAACCTAATTTTACGAACTATAGAATACAAATATACGGAGCGGGTGTAAGGTAGGAGTCATTAGAGCACAGAAATCGACAAATTGAATTCAGGTAAACACGACCGTGACCAATATCAAAATATTATCGAAATTTAACGGATTTCCATGAAACATCCCTTTTTTTGCGACGTAGCCCCAAGTATATTTTCATGAAAAAAGATTCATTCGTCAACGTATCAGAAGCCAGTTGAGAATAACTTTGCCCACATTCATCAACGAGGAAAAAGGCCGTAGCAAGAAGCTTATCATCCTCTCCTCGATCGGACTCCTCGCCGCAAGTGGCGTTGTCTTTGCTATTTACAAAACTATTGATTATCCGGTACGGAGATACGGCAAGGAAACCAGACTCAATGTCATGATGAGTGTTCCGTATGGATCACTAACGATGCTTGCAGGTACGAAATCTTCCGATGTTGCATTACTTCAAATGCAATCGGCTGACGATGAAATGTTGCCGTTTCACGTCCGCTATTCATATAATCCCATTGGAACCACAGGCTCTTTGCGGATGACAATCGGCTCCGACGAAGGGATGCTCGAGACGAATAAACCACTGGCAAATGCATGGAAAGCCGGATCCAGCTATTCAATGGCAAGTACCAATGCAATCCATTCTGATTACGGAGATCTCTCCCCAACTTCGGGCACCTTTGATCTGATGAAACCTCCCCCATCTGCTGCAAGCGAGGAAAATGATCATGCAACGCTATTCCTGACACGCGAGATACCCGTTTCGATTAGCGCCCAACTGGGATTCGGCGAATCTCTTCTCGATTGGACCGGATTATCCCTTACTTCAGCCTACATTGAAACCGGATCGGCAAGAACAGAGATCAGGCTTCGCGGACACAATCCTATTCCCATGAGCTTTTGCAAGATCAATGCGGGCTTTGGCGAATTTGCGATGAGCGGGATTTCCGATCTGAATGCCGATCAATTCATTTTTTCCGGCGGTGTTGGCTACTATAGCCTGAACTTCAATGGAAAACTTACAAAGAATCTCGATGCAACCGTCGAAGTAGGCTTGGGGAAGGTATCGGTAAATATTCCGCCAGAAGCGGCAAGAGTACGAGTCCTCTACGATGACAGCTACTTCAGCTCTTTTTCCTTCACCGGATTGACTAAACGTCGGGACGGATACTTCACCAGCGTCGGCTTTGACGAATCCAACGCCCCTATCCTTACCTTGCACCTTTCGAGCGGACTCGGAAAGATGGTCGTCAACTACCACTAATTACCTGCAAGTTCCAATACTCCGCTCAATGTCCTAATTTGGACTTTTTGAGCTTAGAAGCGCATTTTGCCCTTTGAATAATAGAATCGTATTCTGCCCGATTCCCGAAACCCGAAACGTGAAATCCTCGTTATACGCCGGCATTCTTGTGGCTTGACCGCCGCGTAAAATGCGGGGAGCCCGTAGCTCAGTGGTAGAGCATCTGACTTTTAATCAGAGGGTCGTCGGTTCGATACCGCCCGGGCTCACGAAAAATGTCGTATTTTTGTGTTTCTATTTTAATTTACTCTCTCTTATATTTATGAAAAAACAATACTCGATTCTTTCAGTCATGTTTGTTCTGGCTCTGAGCTTCGTTTTGACGAGCTGCGGCGCTAAGAAGGATGAAGCTTTGGTAACCGATTTCAACGCGAAAAAGACCGAAGCAGACAAGATGATATCCTCGATGAACGATAACGGCAAGATGATGATGTCCGATCATGCTGCCTGGACTGCGAAGCTTGATTCTGCAGCAAAACTCCCCAAGGCTGATACGGCGAAGATCGCCGGCTTCAAAGCCCAGATGAAGAAGATGGAAGATATGACAGCTGCAAACGCATTGATGGATAGCCTCAAACTCTACAGCAATGCAAAGGTCGATAACAACGATCAGTTGAAGTCCGCTATCGCTGGTCTGAGCGCAAATCTCGCTGCCGGAACATCGATGACTACTTCGATGATGGATGCACATAAGAAGCTTGGTGCCGATATTACGGCATTCTTGGGTGGTGCTGCTCCTGCTGCAGGAGCTAAGGAAGAAGCTGCCGAAGCGAAAAAGGGCGGCTCTGCAAAGGCTAAGACACCTGCTGCTCCGCCATCAGCTCCAAAGATGGATATGACGAAGCATCCGGTGAAGCCGGGCTCGAGCGGTACACCTCGCTAATACGACGAATTTCATAAGCGTTCTAAGGGTCGGGCATTGCCTGACCTTTTTTTTGTGAATTAGTGAAATCCTGCACAGTTCTCTAAGAGAAAAATGGCGAAAGCACCAACCAAATAGTGAAACCTTCCTGTGAAATTCGTGTCTATATTATAGTATGAAGAAATGGCTATCTATTATTTTCGTCGCTCTTGCGTTCGGAGCAGGGACTTCTTTCGCGCAAAGCACGAATTTCGGCAAGAACAAGGTCCAATACAGGGAATTCCATTGGAAGTATATTCAATCCCCTCATTTCGATATCTACTACTATGAAGGAGGGTATGAACTTGCCCAGTTCTGTGCCGAGATAGCTGAAAATTCTTTGACGAGTATTGAGAAGACAGTCCGATACGACATCACGCAACGCATTTCGATCCTAGTCTATAACTCCCATAATGATTTTCAGCAGACTAACGCCGTAAGCGAATACCTACCAGAGGGTGTCGGAGGTGTCACAGAGCTTTTCAAGAACCGCGTTGTGGTACCGTTCGAGGGCAATTACGAACTCTTCCGGCATGTCATTCATCACGAACTTGTCCATGCCGTTCTGAATGACATGTATGCCGGTGGCTCCTACCAAGCTCTCCTAACCGGCGGAGGGATCATGATCCCTACATGGATGAACGAAGGACTTGCCGAGTATGAATCGCTCGGCGGGCTTGATATCGAAACGGATATGTTCATGCGCGATGCAACGCTTGCCGATGCCGTCCCCTCACTCGAACGCCTGGGAGGATACGTCCAATACCGCGTCGGACAAACCATGTATTGGTACATATCGGAAAAATACGGACCGGAAAAAGTTGCTGAGCTCCTCCAGCGAATTCGCACTACACGCTCGCCCGAACTTGCCTATCGAAGCACTTTCGGAATTAGCGTAAGCGAATTCAGTGACAAATTCATCGAGTTTCTCAAGAAGCTTTACTACCCTGATATTTCCCGCTTCGACGACCCCGCTAACTTTGCTGAAGTCCTTGCCGATCACAAGAAGATTGGTAATTTCTACAACTCTTCTCCCGAGTTATCTCCGAAGGGCGATTATGTTGCCTTCATCAGCGATCGCGACGACTACTATGACATCTATATTCAAAGCGTTGCCAAGCCTTCGGACATTCGTAAAGTTGTTTCCGGCGGTGGTGCCAGCGGAAATTTTGAAGAGCTGCATCTGCTCACTCCGGGACTTACCTGGTCACCGGATGAAAAAAAACTGGCTCTCTCATCGAAGGCCGGAAAATACGACGTGATTAATATTATTGACGTCACCACCGATGATTATGAGTCCCTTCCCTTAACTGCATCCGATCTTGATGCCATCCAACAAGTCAAATGGTCCCCTGATGGAAAATCTCTGGCAATTATTGCGTACAAGGCGGGGGCGAGCGATATCTATCTTTATGATTTTGAGACGAAGTCAATTAAGGACCTGACTAACGATGCGTTTGCAGACCAGGATGTGGAGTGGTCGCCGGATTCACATTCGATCTATTTTTCAAGCGATAGAGGCGATCATCTCAAACCCGGCGAGTTTCCACCTTCCGGAGTAGAGCAGTCCAAGATCACTATTCGAAATAAAGATCTTTATAGATTCGATCTCGATACGAAAACGATCGTCCGCCTGACAAATTCTGCCGATGCCGACGAAACAAAGCCTACGATTTCCAAGGATAAGAAGACGATCTTCTTCATCTCAAATAAGAGTGGCATCAACAATATCTTTGCTGCGAACCTTGATGGAACGCAGGCGCGGCCGCTGACAAATTCTGTAGCAAAGATCGATCAGATCTCAGTCTGCGAGGATGGCTCGAAGCTTGCCTTCAGCGCCATTCGCAAAGGCGGATATAACATGTACCTGATGCGCAATCCGCTTGATCGAAAGCTTGATTCGCTTCCGAATACAAAATTCCGCAGTGATATTGTTGCCGAAACTTCCATGAAGGATTCAGCGATCAAACGCCTCAACAATCCGAATCGCGCCGAGACAGAAGGGGCAGATTCAACAGTGGGTTATGGCGATGTCGGCATCGATCTTCATAACTATGTGTATGGCAATACGCCTTATAGCGACCGCTCACGCTACGATTTCAAACAGAGACAGCCGGTTGCAGAAATTACCAATTATAAAGATAGCAACGGAAAGTATATTCCACGTAACTATAAAGTAGTCTTTACACCGGATATTATCTTAGGTACGGCAGGATACACGGGTTATTATGGCCTGCAGGGATCGGCTCAAATGCTATTCTCGGACGAGCTTGGAAATCATCAATTGTATTTTGCTACGAATCTTTTGCTCGACCTGAAGAACTCGGATTATGTTCTATACTATCAGAACTACCAGAACAGACTTAGTTACGGAGTAGAAGGTTTCCATAGCGCACGCTTCCTCTATACTTCACCTGATCCCGGCTACGAACAGTACGGCACGTTTATTTCGAGATTTACCGAGTACGGGCTTGCAGGTCTATCCTCTTACCCGATCGATAGATTCAACCGCGTCGATATGAGCCTTTCCATGCTCATTCTTGAAAAGGATCAGATCGATAATGCCGCTGCCGCCCAACTCGATATTCCTACAAAGAGAAGATTTGCGTTGACTCCCAGTATTGGTTATGTTCATGACGATGTGATCTGGAGCTATTTTTATCCCAAGGCAGGCACAAGATACAATGTGACACTTGCCGCATCACCAAAATTTTCTACCAATACTCTGGGCTTCGTTACACCTCAGCTTGATTTCCGCCACTACATCAAGATCATTGGCGATATGTCGTTTGCCATGCGCTTTTCCGGGGCAGCGAGCTTCGGACCGAATCCGCAGCGATTCTTCCTTGGCGGCGTTGACGGATGGATCAACCGGTACTTCAGCGCAACGACGTATCCTTTGACCGATCCCGAAGATTTCGCATTCTATGCTGTCGGCACGCCTTTGCGAGGATTCCCATATAACGAGGAGATCGGTACGAAATACGGCTTGCTCAACCTTGCTCTGCGATTTCCTTTCCCGATCTATGTCAGCGGCGCACCGATCGCATTGATGTCTGAAGCCTTCCTCGATGCCGGATCGGCATGGAATAGCAATCTCTATCTTCTGCAGAAAAAGCCTGATGGCGGCTGGACGACGAAAGACCTACTGATGTCTACCGGTATTGGGTTCAGGACGTACCTATTCGGAATCTACCTCAAGATGGATATTGCCTGGACAACAACGATAGACTCCTGGGCTCGGCCCCAATATATTTTCTCGCTGGGCGAGGATTTTTAAGCTTACATAAATTTTGGCAGTTTGTTCTGAACCATTTCCGACGATTTGCCGGAGGCAGGAAGAACCGTTATCGCCCGCTTCGCACGTCTACCGACTTCATCGAATTTTCCATTGTCAACATCAAGATCGGAGATCAGGATCGATCCCAAACCGATTGCACTGATCCCGGCCTCGAAAAATTCTCCGATGTTTTCTAACGTAACTCCATTCGTAGCAACAAAGCGGATATCCTTAAAGGGACCGCGTAATGCTTTGATATAACTCGGACCAAGACCTGTAAGAGGAAAGATCTTAACAAAATCTGCGCCATTCGTATGTGCTTCCCACGCTTCGGTCGGCGTAAGGGCTCCGGCGATGGAGACGACGGCATGTTCGCGGGCGACGGTTATCATCTTCGGATCGTTGATCGGACTGACGAGGAACTCTGCTCCGGCCGTAATCGCTGATTCCGATGCTTTGCGCCCGATCACCGTTCCTGCTCCGATAAGGCATTGAGGGAATTTCTGTCGTAGGAGTTCGATGCATTCCAGCGCATTCCCTGAATCCAATGTTACTTCAAAGATCGAAATACCGGAAGCAACGATCCTTTCAGCGAATTGAAGTAAGTGAGTCGTATCCTTCAATCGAAGAACGGCAATCAACTTTGCTTTCAGAATACGATCGATATTTGGATTCATAAGGATAGTCGTTAGTCTTTAGTCGTTAGTCGCTAGCAGAACGCCTTCTAGGCCGCTAATTCTCGCTTGAGTGCTTCACGCTCGATCTCGAGCTGTCGGATCTTTCGCTCAAGCTGATCGAGCTCGACGGGCATGGAGTCGATATCGATGCGCAGTTTACTTGCCGCTTCATCGACAAGATCGATCGCCTTATCGGGAAGAAATCGATCGCTGATGTATCGGGATGATAGCTGGGCCGCTGCCACGAGAGCCGAGTCTTTAATGCGCACTCCATGATGCACTTCATATTTCTCTTTCAGACCGCGTAAGATCGAGATCGTATCTTCCACCGATGGCTCGCCGACATAGACAGGCTGGAATCGCCGTTCGAGTGCCGCATCTTTTTCGATGTGCTTCCGGTATTCATCGAGTGTCGTTGCACCG
The DNA here is from genome assembly GCA_030706385.1 of Bacteroidota bacterium. Classification (GTDB taxonomy): domain Bacteria; phylum Bacteroidota; class Ignavibacteria; order Palsa-1295; family Palsa-1295; genus PALSA-1296. The sequence goes on from JAUZOQ010000018.1 coordinate 42,324, forward strand.
ATAGTCCGAAGCTCTCCGCGTGCAAGGGCGGGTTTAAGAATGTTGGCAGCATCCATTGCTCCCTGAGTGGCTCCGGCTCCGATCAAGGTATGAAGTTCATCGATAAAGAGTATGATCTCGCCTTCGGATTCAGCCACTTCCTTTACGATTGCCTTCAAACGTTCTTCAAACTGCCCTCGAAAACTTGTGCCGGCAACGAGAGTGCCCATATCGAGGGCAATGATTCGTTTGCTCTTCAGATTTTCCGGAACATCACCGGTGACAATCCGTCCGGCAATTCCTTCGACAATAGCAGTCTTACCAACTCCGGGCTCGCCAATAAGCACTGGATTATTCTTTGTCCTGCGGGCAAGAACTTGCATCACGCGGCGCACCTCTTCGTCGCGCCCAATGACAGGATCGAGTTTGCCTTTCGATGCAAGCGCTGTAAGATCGCGGCCGTATTTTTCCAGAGACTGATACCGCTCCTCGGCATTTGGATCGGTAACCCGCTGCGTGCCCCGAACAGATTGCAGTGCTTTCAATACAGCATTCTTGGTCACGCCCTGGTCTTTCAGTAGCCGGGCCGCCTCCGATTTTTCCTCGATAATTGCCAGCAGAAGATGCTCCGTTGAGATATATTCATCCTTAAGCGCCTCGGCTTCTTTTCTGGCCGTATCGAAGAGTTTGTTTAAGGCCGGAGAGGCAAAAGAATTGGCCGCAGCTACGCCGCTAACTTTTGGAAGCTTCTCGAGCAGGGCGTTCGTTTTGATACGAACCTGATCGATATTTACGCCGATCTTCCGCAGAACGGACACGAATACGCCTTCGCCATCCTGAGCGAGGGCTGCCAGGAGATGCTCAGGTTCAACCTGCGAATTCCCATAATTTCCTGCGATTTCAACGGCTGCCTGTAACGCTTCCTGCGTCTTTACCGTAAGCTTGTTCGGATTGATTGCCATAGTTCTATCGTTTCCTTTACTATCCGTTTAGCGGCATTATATTTTTTGATATCACTTCGACGAAAGCAGAACAAATTAAACGAGCGCAGGGCACGATCTGTGCCGCATTTATCCGTTCGTGAGATTCTCCTTGCTACACTGTTCATGCTCCTCGTAAGCCTGCCTCTTCGCAGCGGTTTTGCCCAAGGAATGATCAACATTACTGCCGATCAGCAGATCGGTTCAAGCGACAAGGTTCGTTTTCTGGGACATTTCAGATTCCAGCATGGCTCGCTTTATGGCCAGGCAGATAGCGCCATCCGATACCCTCTGCAGAATACGCTCGATCTCTATGGCGATGTGCTCATTCGTCAAGATACGCTTTCTGTCGAAGCACCGTTCGTCCATTATGACGGCACGACGAGGATTGCACGAGGAGATGACGGTGTCAAATTTTCAGACCGTGATGCGAACATTACATCGCGCTGGGCCACATACGACTTGAATCTTCAACGTGCCGATTTTCATGAATTTGTTCGTGCCTCGCAAGATAAAACGGTCCTGACTTCGAATGATCTTACGTACTTTCGATCGACGCAAACTTCTATCGCCAGAGGGAAGGTCTTCGTCCGAGCCGATTCCGGAACAGTAAAAGCAGATGAAGTAACGAATGCAAAGACTCTCGGCGAAACGATTGCCAGGGGTAATGTAGAAGCACGTAACGATTCTCTCATCATCTTAAGTCAATATCTTTATGAATCAAAACCTCTGGGGCTTCTAACGGCATCGGGTAACGTTCAGGCATATTCCATTCAGAATAATACGATTCAATACGGTGATACGCTTGCCAGGTTCCGAAAGACAGGATACTCGATTGTGCCGAAGAATCCACTACTACTGATCATTGATTCATCGCAAAGAAGGGATTCTTTGACTGGCAAGATGAAACTTACATTCGATACGCTGAGGATCAAATCTCGAGTCATGGAAGCATTCGAAGGAGATACGGCGCATTTCATCGCAACTGACAGCGTCAAGCTCGCCCGCTCGAATTTTGCAGCTATCGGAGGAGTCTTATACTACTCTCGGCAGGATAGCATCATGCGCCTCTATGGCAACAAGAAGCAGAACATGTGGTATGACAGCACGGAGATCGATGGCGATAGCATCGTGATGTACCAGAAAGAAAAAAAGCTTGATCATGTGATCGCATTCGGTCATGCTTTTGCAACCGATCCCTATAAGGATACAACGGTTTCAGGCAGGATAAATCAACTCTCCTCACAAAAAATGACTCTCTATGTCTCAAGAGATACTGTGCGATCGCTTGTGGCCGTGGATAACGCGCTCTCGATCTATTTCGTAAGTTCAGACGATAAGCCTAGCGGATTCAATCGCTCCAGCGGAGATAGCCTTCGTATCGACTTTGAGAACAATGCACCTAAGAGGGTAGCAGTGCTATCAGGTACCGAAGGAGAGTATTGGCCGGAGCGATTTGTTAAAGATCGCGGCGCTGCATTTCGGCTGGGTAATTACGAACGCCATATGGATCTTCGCCCGAGAAAAGAGGATTTGATCCTGGCCTGGACGCCTAAAGAATTTGATGCAAAACCTTAGAAATGCTCGATTTTATTTTTCTTGAATAGTGGAAAAACTTCATTCCGAACATCTGAAAAAAATCTACGGCAAACGCGTCGTCGTCAAGGATTCGAGTGTTTCCGTTACGCCCGGCGAAATTGTTGGGCTGCTCGGGCCTAATGGTGCAGGCAAGACGACGACGTTTTACATGATCACCGGACTGATAAAACCGAACGGTGGCCGGGTATTCTTGAACGACGAGGATATCACCCCTTTGCCGATGTATGCTCGGGCACGGAAAGGCATAGGCTATCTTTCGCAGGAAGCTTCGATCTTCCGCAAGATGACGGTTGAAGAAAACCTGCTTGCCGTTTTGGAGCTTATGCCCATGGATAAGAAAGCGCGCAAAGAGCGCGCAGAGCAGTTAATGGAAGAATTTGCTATCACCAATATCCGCAATTCGAAAGGCTATATGCTTTCCGGAGGCGAAAGAAGGCGCTGCGAAATTGCCCGCGCCCTTGCGACGAATCCTCGATATATTCTTCTTGATGAGCCCTTTGCCGGAATTGACCCTATTACGGTCGAAGAGATCATGCATATTGTTTTGCGTTTGAAGGATCGGGGTATCGGGATTCTCATTACCGATCATAACGTGCACGAAACGCTTTCTATCACGGATCGAGCTTACATCATTATCGATGGCACAATCTACAAGGCTGGCACGGCCGAAGAGTTAGCCAATGATCAACACATCAGAAAACTGTATTTGGGAGAGACCTTCAAGTTAGAGCGGTATTCCGCAATAAGCCCGACGCCGTAGCTATTTCCCTTCCAGGGAATCACACAGGTCATCGATCTCCGCAGTCAGTCGCTCGATCTCTCGCAGCTCATTCATTTGTGCATGGGCATATTGCTCCGAAGTATTGAGCGCTGTAAGCACTGCCAGAGTGGTCGGAGGTTTGCCAGGAAGTTTTTGTTGCAGGTCTTTTAGCTCAGTATCAAGCTCAGCAGCAAGTTCGCTCACTAACTCCTCGTCGTTGGTGCGAAGAGAATATTCTGTTCCAAGGATAGTAACTTTGAAAGATTCTGACATGATAATTCTCCTATCGTGTTGATTCTACATGGGTGAGAGAGTCTACTCGTTCGATGAGCGTATCGACCACCTTTAACAGATTCAATCGTTCGTCCTGCGTGAACATGAGGGCGTATGAACTATCACGCTGCTCTACCGTTTCCAGTTGCTTTTGCAGGCTTTCACGCTCCTC
>JAUZOQ010000019.1 GCA_030706385.1 Bacteroidota bacterium
TCGTAGCGTGTAAACTCCACTCATAAGATCGGAGATATCCTCCTGCTTCACTGCGGAGCCGGTTATTTGCGTGCTGGCTGGAATAACCTCATAACGCTCGGCCAACCAGTTTCTTGCGGCTATTTTTTCGATTCCGATCACGGACTCATCGGCACCGGTTCACCCATTCTCCGGAATCCGAATAGTATTCCCAGGATATATACGACGAGCGATGGCGGAAAAACCTGGCAGCTTGCTGTGGTTCCAAATCTGACGAGTGGTACGGTTACCAGTATATATATGAAAGATGCAAATATTGGCTATGCGTCTCTGATCTGCGGTAATAATAACTTTAACCTTTGGAAAACGACGAATGGTGGTGCCCAGTGGATTGATCATACAACACAATTCCTTGGACGCGGAACATGTGCCTATGCAACGAGCAAAGCATTAATTGAAACGGTTTGGGATATTAATTATACCAATAGCGGAGGCACTTCCGTAGACGACGGCAAGAGTTTCAGGCAGTATTTTTCCGATGCTGAAAATGTCTGGAGTAACGGCATCGATTTTGCCGATGATCAAACCGGAGTCGTAACCATGGGTCCGAGTGTTTCTGCTGCGAATTCCATCAACAGCTGGTATACGACCGATGGAGGAGTCAGCTGGATGAGCGGAGGCCCGTTGCCTGAAGCATGGTCAGTGTATGCATTAAAAGGGACGCAAACATTTTTCGCAATGCCGGAAGGCCGAAGCACGGCTGCGACGAGCACATCCTTGTATCGCTCTACCAACGGCGGAAGAACATGGAATGTCCTCTACGTCTTTTCTGATCCGAGACAGCCGCGATTTACCGGGCACATAGCGGGGAAGGCAAATACACTCTACGTGCAAACGGAGGGAATTTCGGGTTTAGGGCTTTATCGCTCGGATAATCTTGGACAATCCTGGAAAAATGTCGGGGGGCCGACTCATAGCCGCGACACTCGATTTGTTGTCACCGGATGCCAGGGCGAAGTTGTCTATGCATTTGACGGAAACGGAGGCGTCTGGAAAACAATAGATGGCGGAGATGGCACGCTTGGAGGGCTTTCAGCCGGGAGTCTGCTTTCGTTAGGACTCGATACTCTTACCTTATCGAGTACTTGCATTCCGGCTCGGGGCAATATAGAATTGAAGAATCTGAATTGTACCGACTACTCTCTTGATAGTATCAGTTTTTCGCCCGACCCGTATCACGAATTCTCGTTGGATACTGCAGTCGGCAGTTACAATATTCTTCTCGACCAGGATGTCGTCCTTCCGATAAAATTCCAGACGGATTCGACGGTGACCCGTCGGACGACGGTTCATGTGCACGGACACTATAACGGCGTATCGTTCGATACGACCATCGTCATTCTTGCATCTCATATTTCACTCATTACGCCGCTTATCGCACTAAGCGCCGATACCGTTTCGATATCCGGCGATTGCTTTTCTGCTGCGCGAGGCAATATCGAGATCTACAATCGTAATTGCGATCCGCTTATTATCGATACGATCATTATTACTCCCGATAATTATGGAGAATTTTCCATCGATACATCACTCAGCGGATTAGCTATTTCTTCGAATGTCTCAGTAGGCATTCCTGCACTTTTCAAATCGGATTCGGATGTCACTCGCGAGGTAACCGTTCGCATCCGTGCACATTCGAATGGTCAAAGTATCGATACGACGCTCATGCTTCGAGCGGAACATTCCTCCGTATCCGGCCCGATCCTATCATTGCCGATTGATTCTGTCTTTATGGAAGGCAGATATTGCCAGCCCGCACGAACATATATTGAACTGGCGAATGCGAATTGTGCCGATCTCGTCATCGATTCGCTCATCATGATTCCGCCGTTCGCAGAACTTCGTATCGATACGACGTTCGCGCCCAACCTCGTGCTCGCTAAATTTTCATCTGGTGGTATTCCTATCTATTTCCAAACCGATTCGAATCTGACTCGGCAGACGATGATCAGGATATATGGACATTCGTATAGCCGGACGATAGACACAACCATTATTCTCGTGGCAAAGCATTCGAATGCGCCTGAGCCATTCTTAGTGCCACCACCAAGAACAAGGGTTGGGGATTCAGTCTTGATTCCGATCTTCCTACGACCTACTACCGACAACTTCGCGATCAACGAATATGTCTTTCACCTTTCGTATGACGGTGATGTACTCTCTCCTTCGGTAGACAAATATGAGACAAAAGGTACGCTCAGCCGGCGTTCGACTGTAACGATTGGAAGCGCTGAACCTAATGGAATATTTGCTACTGTCAAACTTTCAGATCCGATCACTGAGGATTCGGATCTCACTCAGCCATTAATCTACGTGCGAATGGCAGTGGCACTCTCAAGAAATTTCTTCAGCCCGATCACTCTGGATACCTTTTCTATCTCGACTTTATCGCCTCTTCCGTTATGTACGGAATCTGTTTCTGAGTTTGACGTTGATCCTCAATGCGGCGATAGCATCCTCTCAAGATTTATCGCTGAAGGCACTGTGCCAGGCTTTACCACCATTCATCCGAATCCTTCGAGCGGAGGTACAGTTGCGGCTGGCGTTACTCTTCCCAACGCATGTACTCTCACGATCGAATTGATCGATGCAATGGGAAGGTCGTCACAAACGCTCTTTGTTGGCAGGCAATTTCAACGGGGAAAGCATGAGGTGAATTTTGATACATCGACACTTCCGAGCGGAAAGTATCTATTGCGGATGACAACTCCAGACGGAAACAGTGCGCAGAAAGAGATCGTGGTATTACACTAATTGCGTCTCGTTCTCACTCTTACCTGACAATATTAACACTTCGAACTTCATTCACCGATCCAGAAATATAGCGAACAAAGTAGACTCCGGAAGCAAGACTATGAGTATCCAAAACCTTAGACGTTTCTCCGCTTAGGACTGCTGCTGACTTCATCTTCATACCAAGAGAATTATATATTTCGATCGTTCCTCCTGAGTTTGTCTCTTCGAAGGTGCAAAGGACTTCACCTCCTTCGCGATAGACGGAGAATTGTGAATGTGGGGGATCGATCGATCGTACGGCAAGTGCTGTGGAATACGTTAGGGTCGGCTCGGAAAGAATCAGAGCGTCGAGATCGAAGACGAGAGAATCGATCGTATATCCCAGCACCTTTTCAAAGCGTTGCGAACGCAGGTTATTAACGAATGTTAGCGTATCCGGAACACCACCGTGAAAAGCAAAGAACTTCACCGGCATTGTAAAGTGATCGCGGATGGAATCGGGTTGGACTTGGTTGATCTGCAAGACCAAACGATTGCCAACGCTTTGCGCCCAGGTCATATCGTACTGCGGATGCAGTCTTCCGAAGATCCACTCATCGAAAAATTCAGCAAGATCAATTCCGAGCCTGCCACTCAAGTAGTTCTGAAGCTGTGTCGTGTTTGCAGTTGTATAGGCAAAGGCATTAGAATAATCACGCAAGGCTCCAAAGAACATGGTGTCGTTACCAAGCATTCGCCTGAGCATGTGCAGCACACATCCGCCTTTGGCATAGGTCAGAGCTCCGTTGAAGACGTTATCGGCCGGAGGGTCGTAAACGGGAAGGTCATGAGCAGGTCCAAACAGATAGCTTCCGCGCTTCTGCCACATAATGTTCATATACCCATCGTTTCCGCCCTGTGACTCGCCCCACAAAGCCTCAGAATAGGTGGCAAATCCCTCGTTCATCCAGATATCCTTGAAGGACTCGCACGTCGTTTTATCGCCGAACCACTGATGCGCCATTTCATGAGCGATGCCCTGATCTGATCCACGGAGCCATCCGCGATGGATGGAAGTGATCGTCTGGTGTTCCATGCCACCAAATGCAAACGGCTGTACCGGGACCTGTCCGTATTTCACAAATGGGAAACCTCCATAATGGGCTTCAAACCAGCTCATGATCGAAGAAGTATTGCGAAGAAAAAATTTCGCATTGTAGGTGCTTCCATCGGTAATAGAATCCTGATAATAATCGGACGGCCATGCATAGAAATCGAGGTGAACCGTGTCGGCGGCGGCAGCAGTACGGTGATGTGTCTCGCTCCAATGAATGAACGTGCTTGCATCGGCAACCATCAAGTATGTGGTGATCGGTTCGTCGCTCTTCCAATGCCAAATCGTTGATGTTGGAGTGTAGGCTTCCTTGCTGAGCAGGGTTCCGTTCGAAGCTGTTTCGATTCCGTTCGGAGCGATGATACTGATCTCCGATTCTGCCTTGTCGTACGGCCTATCCATACACGGCATCCAATAGTGCGCATCGATCGGCTCGCTCATCGTGTACGCTATATCCTCCGTAGTATTTGTTTTTTGGTAAGGATCATAACTGCCTTTCGGATAAAAATATATTCCCTGGTTGATCAGAGTATCTCTGTGGTATCCGATGGTGACCGTAAGCTGTTCGCCCGATTTCTGCAGAGAAGCCGGTAGTGGAATGATCAGCTCTTCGCCCGAAGTTGGCTGCGGAACAGGGAGAATGGGAACACCGCTGACCGAAACGCTATCGATCTTCATTAGCCCTGCATCGAGGGTGACATTCGGAGTTTCCGATGTAAGCTTCAGGTCAATGATATTTACTCCGGAAAACTGCTGAGACTGCGTTTCAAAGACCTTTCTCCAGTCGAGAGTAAGCCGATATTTGAGCACATCATATGGGCGGTGTGGCTCGGTAGGCCATAAAGGAGCTGCGGTAGAAACGGAAGCTCTGGAGCACTTCAATCCATCATGTCCGAATGTTGTATTTGCCAGGAAGAAACAGATGAGAAGAACAAAGGTCAGTTGTAATTTCATTATCCTGATAGGTATTATGCTTTATTAACAACACTTCGAAGGTAGATAAGTTTTAGAGACCGGGTACTCAAGAGATGGGCTCCGTATGCCTACTTCATAACAACCATCTGTTTCGTCTGCACTTCGCCATCGGCATTCAAATGGTAGAAATAGGTACCGGCAGGGAAGATCGAAGCATCGAAATCGAAGCTGTATTCGCCGGCAGAGAGAGCCCCATCATGGAGAACAGCAATGATGTGTCCCATGATATCGGTGACGGTAAGAGTAACATGCGAATAAACAGCCGTCTTAAATCCGATCGTTGTCTTCGTGATAACAGGATTAGGGTAATTCTGGTGAAGATCCGGGACAATAATAAATGAATTCTCATCCTTGACCGCCAATCCGGGTATATCGACAAGCACCGTGTTATTGCTTTCGACAAAGGTCGTTGTATATTTCGTAAGACTCCGATTTGCAGGACCAACTTCAAGTGTTCCATCTGCAAGAAACTCCGAACCATGTGCCGGGCAAACAATGCGTTGCAGGGTCTTGCTATAGGTATTAACGAGGTTACCGGCATGGGGGCATGTTCTATTTACAGCGTAAAATGTTGTCGCATCAAAACGTGTGAGGATGATCCGGATATTCGGGCCGGCAATTGTGATCGCTACCGATCCGCCAACATTCTTTAATGCAGCATATTTCGTCAGCGTGAGATCCACGGAAAAAAGTCCGAGCTTTTGATCACCACCAGAGGCCAAAAGGTCCTTCGGAGTTAGAAAAATAGAAACGGGATTAAGAGCTGCAATGGCAACTGCAGCAAGTGCTTTACCGAGGAATTCCCTTCTGCTTTGATTATTCTCCACACCCATGGTCACGAAATAATGTCCAATTATCGACTTAATATTTTAAACACCGGCTATAACTTGAAAGTTACCCTAGTAAGACTCAGACTCGATGGTTTTGTTTCGATCCGTCTACGTACGAACTGACAATCAGAGTTGCTATCAGCAGCTTCACTCGGCATAACTTATGCGTTCCCAAGCAATTAGAGGAGATGGTGTATGCGGCGTTACTCTCTATTCGCGATCAATTAGTCCAATTGTTCGTAAGTTTCGACAGAATACTGAGGGAATCATAGACTTGAAGATCAGGAAAATCGTCGGAGAGAACATAAGGAGTTTCCGCACTAATTTGGGGTGGAGTCAGGAGAAGCTTGGCGCCGAGACGGGGCTGCACCATGATTATATCGGTCGTTTGGAGCGCGGATCCGAGAATGTCGGTATCGATAATCTTATCAAGATCGCTGAAGTACTAAAGGTCGATCCTGCCGATCTATTGAAAGAGAGATTTCCTGGGACGAAGAACGAATAGTATCCCGAGGAATTCACTTTAGATCCATTTTTGCTCTTTATACCACTCGATCGTGCCTTCGAATCCTTCTTTGATGCCAACCTTTGGAACATATCCCAACTCTTTTTGGGCCCGTTCGATACTGCAGATCCATTGGGGCTGAGTGATGTCTAATCTCTTTTCCCAATTCAGAACACTTGGTTTTTTCTTGAAGATCGAAACGAACTCCGAAATTCCGGCGATGCCGGACACCAGCATATGCGGAATGGGAACAAAGACACCTTTTTTGCCGATCAGTTCTGCTGCAAGATTCGAGAGTTCGCGCCAGCCATACTGTTTCTCACTTCCGATATAGAAAGTACGATTGAGTGCTTCCGGCTTCGTGAGCCCTAACTCAATTCCATACGCTATGTCGTAGACATGCGCAAGATTAATAAATTTTTCCTGAAATCCGATCAGCGGCTTGATTCGCTTATTGACGGTTTGGAAGAATGAAAGGATCGCTGTGTCACGAGGGCCATAGATTGCCGGAAGCCGAAGGATCGTTACGGGAAAATATTCACGGAATTGCCTGCTTTCTTCTTCTGCCGCAAGTTTCGATTTTCCGTAGGTTGTGATCGGATGCGGCGGAGTCTCTTCGGTCACCGGTTTTCCGTCGAGCGAAGGGCCGCCTGCTGTTTGCGAAGAGATGAGAACGAAGCGTTCGACATTCTCTCCGTGAAGCTTTGTTGCTTCAAGCAGATTTCGCGTAGCCAGTTGGTTATTGTAGTAAAATCCTTCTTTCGTTTTCGAAGCTGTTACTCCTGCAACATGGACCACAGCATCAATTCCCTTAAGAGCTTTGGATAGTGATTCCGGGTCATGCAAACTTGCTTCTACCGTTTCAACTTCTTTTCCATTCAACCATTGGAGATTGGAGGAGCCGCGAACAATGGCGCGGACATTATGCCCATCCTGCAGAAGCCTATCGGCTGCATGAGAACCGAGAAAACCCGTTGCTCCGGTAATTAAAACATTCATGTTCTTGGCCCGCAGTGCTTATTTGACTGGCTTCGTACTATTAAAGAAGCGAATATTTGCGTCCACGCCCTGAAGGCGTATCTGCTCGATCAGCTTATGCCCGTTTATGAGAAGTGAATCGAACCGTTGCGCCAGTTCGGGATCGCTCGTGAGGCGGTAGAGAAGAGATTGCTTGCTCTTAGGACCTCCCATCATTTCGTTGAGGCTTCCAAGCAGTGAATCCGCTCCTGCCAGAGTTCGTCCGGCTCCTCTGAGGAATACGCGCATTGAGTCCACAATTGCTTGTGCGCCCGGCCGCAAGGATACCACCGTTGTCGTCAATTCGCGCGAGAGATTATCGGCTTGCTCAAGAGTACGTTTCAGAGTCGCACGATTCTCTGCCAGCACATCGCGAAACTCTGTGATCGTTTTGCCTGCATCGTCGACCAGTGCGTACGTCTTATCCTTGAATTTTCCATGATCAAAGAAGTTGCTGATATCTGCCAAGAGTGTATCGAGGTTATGAGTAATACTTGGCAGAGTTCCTGAAAGTGAACTCAGTAGTGCAACAAGTGAACTGATATCGCCGGTGAAATACCCTTGGAGAGTATCTTTAGCCGGATCGAAGCTTCCTATATTTCCTTCGTCGATCTCAACTTTCTTGCCGCCCATGAGTTCGAGCATCATGATCGAAGCCGTGGCATTCTTATGCAGTGTCTCCGGCTGATCGATATCCATCGTAATATCGACATCTCTGCCGGGAGGGGAATTTATGGTGGTGACCGTACCGTGCTTGATGCCGCGGATATAGACAGGATCGCCGGCTTCAATCCCTCCGGCAGTGGGGAATTTTGCGTGCAACAAATGCTCCACTCCGCCCAAGTGCCAACCTTTTGCCCAGCCGATGCCGAATAGTAACAAGGCTAATCCGACAAGAACGGTAATGCCTACCTTCAGATCGGTATTTGCTTCTGATTGCACTCTGCTTTAATAAAAGTTAAAACGGGAGATCAGCGTCGGGGACGTTCTGATCGAATTCGCCGGCCGGGGAAGCCATCGGTTCGGGGAATTGCTGGGGAGATCCTCCGTATGAACGCTCGCCGTTGGAGGAAGTTCCGCTCCGTTCGCCAGATCCTCCGAGAAGGATCAACTCGTTCGCAACGATATCGGAAGTATATTTCTTGACTCCGTCCTTATCGTCGTACGACCGGTTGTCAATCCGGCCTTCGATATAGACTTGCTTGCCTTTCTTCACGTAATTACCACAGATCTCGGCAAGGCGCTCCCAGGCAACGATATTATGCCATGTTGTTTTTTCCTGGATGGTACCTGATTGGTCTTTCCAGGATTCGCTTGTGGCCACGCTGAACCGTGCAAATGCCTTTCCGGAATTCGTATAACGAATTTCGGCGTCTTTGCCGACATTCCCTAAGATACACGCTTTATTTAAACTCCTACCTGCCATATGACCTCCAAAATTAACAAAAATAAGATCTATCATCATGAAACGCTAAAAGTCCCTCAATAAATTCAACCACATACGAATCCCGTAAAGATCACCAAAAAGGGCAATAGACGAAGATTTTACAAGAATATCGCATAATTATACAAGTCATCGCAGGAATCTGGAACGACGATTGCCACGTACTTTCTTTCAGACTAACCAAAGCACGACTCCTCATAGCAACTCCTCATTTTTTCCCAAGTTGTAATTTCATTATCTCGGAGGTATTTATGCTTACGGAAAGATCCTTGCTCAAACTTTCGCAATTCGGTTTCGTAATTCTCGGTGCATGGTTTGCCGGAGGCCTTGCATTCTCGAGTTGCCAAAAAAACCAGGATCAGCAGACTATGCAGTCCCAGGATACAACAAGTAACTATCATACCGTGAGTACGATGGGTCCGGTCGACTACCCTACATACAAAACTCAGACCGAACATATCTTAGCGGAAAACCAAGACACGATCGCTTCATTCCGCGCTCGCTTAAAAAACGTCAATGCAAAGCTGAAAGCAGCGCTCGATAGCGCCGGGCTCGAACTCGAAAGAAAGAACGAAGAACTGCGAGCTACGCTCGAATCCTACAAAAACCAGGGCACAGAGAACTGGGATAAATTTAAATCAGAGTTCGATCAATCGATGGATTCGATTCGAAACAACGTCGAAGAGCTGAAAGCCAGAATTCGCTCTTTGAAAGTGGAAGAGTAACTTGCTACTATCAGAAAACTTCTTACAACACTATACACCTATGCAAACAACAATGAAAACTCTCGCCTTCTTTGTGATTTCTTTCTTCACCGCGACCCCCTTACTGGTTGCGCAGGATAGCGGACAGACCGTTGTCACGCATTCTAGTACAACAAAAACCACAACTTATACCATTCTTGGAATGGATCAGACAACGGGCATTGTCGTTATTGCAGTTGCAGTCTTGGTTGTGATCCTTCTCGTTGCTCTTGCAAGCCGCTCGACGAAATCGGAGACAACGATCGTGAAATAAGGATTACGGCATGGAGACGATCGTGCCGCGGCAATAGGTGTTGCCTTGATGCACGGAAATGAAATACGTGCCTGGAGGTACGACTAGTCCGGTGATCTCAAGGCTCGATCCACGAATGCTCCGAGTCTCGATGACTCTTCCGATCGCGTCGGAAATTGAAAGCTCGGCCTGAGCCGATGGGTCAGCACTGTTCCAGGCAACATGCAAACGCCCGGAAAAAGGGTTCGGAGATATTTCTAAAGGTAAATTCGAAGAATGTTCCGTCATCGGAACACCGGAGTGCAACTGCCATTCATGCTCAGTGGCATCGATGGTTTGCTTGAGTATCTGTTCATTCTCAGCCAAAGCTATGACAAAAGTCAAGCGAATCGAATCCTGAGACCTCAGCGGGAGATTCTTGAGTCCGTAGATCATCGATACATCTCCAATCCCTGCAACAGGGCGCGGAGTGGTCATTGTCCGCCATTTTTCCGAACGGTCCAAACCATCGTACTTGTTAACGCTTCCGTTAGAGCCATCATTATCCAATGCGTAGAAATTTATGCTCGACCCTGCGGGAATATCGGAGAGCAGCTTTATTCCAACGAACGGATAGGCGTCCTCCATTCTCCGTGTAATACCGATCGCCGAATCAAGTGCCGACACATACGCCTTATTGATCGATCCGGAAGCTCCGATATCCCAATCCATGAACAATGCCATCGCAGTCGAATCTGTAAGATAGGATACGCTATCGACAACGCGTTTGCGAACTACATAATCAATCACGACGGCATTGGCTGCAAGATCGTTAGTGAAAGCATACGATTGTTCATCAACAGATACGCCAACCTGCAGACTTGGATCGGCGTTCACATCGGCATATGTTGTCTGCAGCTCTTGAACAGCATTTGTATGATCCGGCGGAGTGACGTAATGTATCGCTTTCGTAAAACTGAAATCCTGCATGGTATAACCATCGCCGTACTCACCGGGTGCTGCCGAGACGATTCGGGCCGAGTCATCCACGCCTATCATCAATCCGGCTTGGGAAAGAATATCTCTGCCTTCCAGAACTATCGATGATGGTGGCTTCGTCCACACGAACCCCATCCCTTGCGTATTTCCGGGCGGATCGTTATATCCCAAGCCGCCTTTTGAGTTGAATGTAACCGTGAGGTTATTTTGATCCAGACTCAGATACGCCTGGTTAATACTTAGCGAGAAATAATCAAGATCAGGCCCATAACCTTGCGGAGAGCTGCTGAAGGTGATGCGAACGGAGACTGTGTAATCTGCAGGAGTATTCTTCGCCAAACTAATATGAAAGCTTCCTTGAAAATTTTGCACAAGTTCAAGCGTATTTGCTTTACCAAATCGAACGGTTTCCGTATTGGCAGAGATGGCCCCGAACGTATCGTCAATATATTCGATCTTTGCCTGGAGATCGGTGACCGGATTTAAATAATTACGAACATGAAGGACAATATCTGCACCTTCCCCTGATTCGAGGATACCGTTGTGATTCTCATCGAGAATTTCTACACTCTCCAAACGTGCGGAGTATGAAGGTGCGTCGCTGACGGCCTGTTTGAGATCGATCAACCCCGTACCTGTATATCCTGGATGAATATCCTGAGTGCTTGACCGAGGGGAGGTTGTCGTACGTAAACGCTGGATGGCCTGATCGGCAGTAAAATTTGGAAACTTCTGTCTAACCATTGCAATTGCTCCCGAAGCGTTCGGAGAGGCCATACTTGTACCGGTCATTGTAGCATACATCGCATCCGGAACGGTACTCTCAATATTACTACCCGGTGCACTCACATCGACATGAGCATTAAAATTGGAGAAGCTTGTAACATTTCCGCCTTCGTCAACTGCTGCGACGGAAAGAACATGGTCATAGGAAGCAGGATACAAATTATCGAACGTGCCGGAATTACCACTGGCTGCTACAACAACGCAGTTCCTGGAATTAGCGTAATCGACAATATCCTGGCCTACCTGCGAACGGTTCGTGCCGCCCCAGGAGTTATTGACGACAAGGGCATGATGGTCCGCTGCGTAGATAATCCCTTCATATCCGAATGCTACATCATTACCTCCGTTATCACCGCATTTTAAGATCAATACTTTCGCTCCGAAGGCGACTCCACAGATCCCCGTCGAATTATTTCCTGATGCTGCCATGATGCCGGCCGTATGGGTACCATGTCTGGCAGGTGTATTGGGGTCATTGTCCGGAGAGGTGCCGAAATCTCCGGCAAAATCCCAGCCATGCCAGTCATCGACGAATCCGTCACCGTCGTCATCGATCCCGTTCGAACGCTTGTCAAAACCATCTGCATCGAAGCCCGTCTCACCAGAATTCACGTAAACTGCCTGAGCAAGATCAGGATGAGTCCAATCCGAACCGATATCATCGTCGGCTACAAGCATCGTTGAATCGCACTGGACAGAATTCCAGGCTTCGGGCGCATGAATCAGAGGCAGAGCATATTGCTCGGGAAAAAGAGGATCGTTCGGTGTAAAACATAATTTGTACCTGTATCGCGGCTCAGCTGCTTCGACAAAGAATGATTTCTTGATCAATGCCGCCACAGATTCTGGACTGAGATCCCCATCATAGAAGAATTCGAACCATCGTGAGATCTTTTCTTCACTTATGCGCAGCTTTTCTATTTCTTCAGTCTCCTTCAAACTGATGGATTGAAAAGAAGAATGATGAAAGAGAATCGGATTCGTGCGTTCGCGCAGATCTTCGAGAACCACATTATGCTGAGGTATAAGTGGCTTGATGGAGGAGACTCGAACGATCAATGGAATGCCAAGTATGTTCACCAATGAAGAAGGGCTCTTCAACGAGAATTTCTGGGGGTCAAACTTCGGATCATAATTCTCCGAACTGAAAAATGCAGTGCGAAACGCAGCCGATGCAGATGGTTTGATGCGTACGAGAATACGCCCGGGCATTGCCTGTTGCTGGGCAAATACATTTGACCCAAGGAGTATCACTCCTAAGAGGATTACAATTCTTAATCTCATGATAATGACAGCTCTTCGTCGAATCCTATTTTACTGCGTAGATTCTCATTCCACTGGAGATGAAATGATTAATGCTCCGCATCATTATAAACACGCTTCGCTTGAATATGTTACGCGGTTTCGAGACGTTGGGAGTAAGAATCTTCCAATCCTTCAGCATGTCCATAAGCTTATCGCCCTGATTTGTCACATCGACCTTTCGGAAGCCGACCTTCTGTAAGTACTTGCGCATAGTAGAGTTACTGAAGATATTCAGATGGCCTTCCGGCATAAAATAGAACCAATCGGAGCCGCGGAGCTTGCGCTCCGGGCAGTCATAATTACCCGTAGCCATGAACAGCACACCGCCAGGTCTAAGCCAGGAATGGATCGTTTTGAGCGAATCCAGCGGATGAGGCAGATGCTCGATGACTTCCCGCATTACTATGGCATCGAATGATTCCGGAGGATAGTTAGCGTCCTCGATAGATTTTGTTTCGACCGGAATCCCCATTTGCCGGACGAAGTTGGCTGCATACTCCGACAGTTCTAAGCCTTGACACTCAAATCCGTGCTTTCGCGCCTTATCAAGAAAGACACCGGTACCGCATCCAATTTCCAGTAGTCGGGCATTTGTCCTGCGCTCTTGCGGAAGGAGACTAAGGATGGTATCGCAATCCCAATCCTCAAGAGTGTACCCATCGGTGCCCTTGGTATGATCTTTGACGTCCTTAACGTAATCGATGCTTCTATCAAAGCCGTGCCCTTGAAAGTAATCCGCATCATAGAGTGCGGCGATCTTCTCCTGTTTTAATCGCGGATTCGTATACACGAGCCCGCATTTATTGCATTGGACCATCCAGAAACCTCGCTTCTCATACCTTTTTGTATAATCGTCTGCTCCGCAGAAATCGCAGACAACGGATTCAAAGTCTTCTTTTTGAAATTGCATATCTGGTACGGTTGTTTGGAAATTTATTTACTGTTCATGCGGAATCCTTCTGATCCGTGGCTTCGTATATTCTGTCCTTCTTCGAATTCCGCGTCCGGCCTTCGACGACTAAGACACATTCGCCCTTAACATCGGCAGGAAATTGTTTCTCGATCGCCGTAAGAATTTCCTTCAGTGTTCCTCGGTAGAAGGTCTCATGAATCTTGGTGATCTCTCTTGCCAGTGCGGCTTGTCGATCCTCGCCCGCATAGGTGATGAGCTCAGAGATCAGTTTTTTTATGCGGAACGGAGATTCATATATAACTGTCGTGCGTTCTTCACTTGCAACTTCGGCGATGCGGCGCTTCCGACCCTTCTTCAAGGGCAAGAAGCCTTCGAAGACAAATCGGTTCGTATCGATTCCGCTTGCACTCAGGGCCGCAATAACAGCTGAAGCGCCGGGAATTGGAATGACGTCGATTCCGACCATGATGGCCTCACGAACGATCGCCCAGGCAGGATCGGAAATTCCCGGAGTTCCGGCATCGGTAACAAGAGCAACGCTTGCGCCCGTGCGAAGATCTTCGACAAGTTCTGCTGCACGCGCCTGCTCGTTATGAGAATGGTAGCTTACCAAGCGCCGGGGTTTGATCCCGTGACGTTCGAAAAGGATGCGGGCATGACGCGTATCTTCGCATGCGATAATATCCGCTTCCCCAAGGATACGGATCGCCCGGAGCGAAATATCCTCGAGATTTCCGATGGGCGTCGCAACAAGATAGAGCATGTATCGATACAACGAATTTAGAATAGCAAACAACATAGTGAGCATTCATAAAGGATTCATGATTCTTTTGGCTGGCCTTCTCATCGCCGGATGTGCCACGCACCGCTCGGCAAATCTTAGCTGGGAAGGGGAGAGAGTGCGTGTTCAATTTTCTCCTCCCGATGCGGGTTCACCTGTTCTGAAGTGCCTTTCCTGCAACCGCGATTTCGCTCCGCTTCCATTGCAGGTCAATGATCAGGGGTTAGCGTACATCAAGATCGATGAGATCCGAACTGCTTTTACATCGCACTTCCGGATCATTGGAAGTGGGATCGATACAGCACTTACACTCCAACCGCTTCCTCCGAAAGAAGTAACCGAAAGATATAAGTTGAAAGATTCTCTCATCGGAAGAGCTATGGCACTGCGGTATGCCGTCGTTTATAAAGACACTACAATGACGGAACAGGTGGGATCATTGGAGAGGCAAGATGAGATGAATCTTTTCGGTGAAGATGAGTTGTTCTATTACATCCATCATCCACTTTATACGATGCCGGTAGTGATCTTACGCTCACAGGCCGTGCGAATTCAGTAGCTTATTACGAATATGAATCGTAGATCTTTTCTCAAACTTTCCGCTCTTGCCCCGGCAGCTGCCACCGTAACGCTTGGCTCGGCATCGCGAGATGCATTTGCCGATGAGATACTAACCTTTGCGGGAGGGGAAGAAGCTTACTGGGATTCCATCCGAAAGCAATTTCCGATCACAAAAAATCTGCTCTTTTTTAATAATGGAACGATGGGGCCAAGTCCGCTTGCCGTCACCGAAGCAGTAACCAAGCAGATCGTTCATGTCGATAGTACTGCCGATTATGGATACGACCATGAGAAATTGAATCAGTCAATCGGCAGGGTTCTTGGAGGAGTCCCGGGAGATGATATTGCAACGACGCACAATGTCAGCGAAGGGATATCGATCATTGCAAGCGGATTGCGAATGCAGCCCGGCGATGAAGTCCTGCTAACAAATCAGGAGCATGGCGGCGGAGCGGTACCCTGGCTTGCTCGCGCAAAGCGTCACGGCATTGTGGTAAAGTTTGTTGAGCTCGATCCGAACGATGATGTTACTTTCGAGAGATTTGAAAAAGCGATGACCGGTCGTACAAAGATCATCTCTGTTCCTCATCTTACCTGTACAATGGGTTACCTGCTGCCGGTGAAGCGTCTTGCTGAACTTGCCCACTCGAAGGGAGCCTACCTATTCGTCGATGGCGCCCATCCTCCAGGAATGCTGCAGGTGAATGTCAAGGATCTTGGTTGTGATGCTTATGCAAGCTGCGGACATAAGTGGCTGCTCGGACCGAAAGGTACGGGCTTTCTCTATATCACCAAAGAATTTCGAGAGCAAGTAATGCCAAGTTGGTCCGGTGCCGAAGCCGATAAGCATTGGGATTACTTGGCATCCGATGGTAATCTGGAATTTCTTCCGACTGCAAGCCGGTACCGCTTCGCCACTCAAAGCTCATCGCTCTATGTTGGATTGCAGGCCGCCATTGAATGGCAGGAAAAGATCGGATTTGCAAAGATCGAATCACGAATTCTAGAGCTGACGAAACAACTTCGTGAAGGATTGGCACCTCTCGCCGCCGGAAAATTTGATATGCTGACACCTTCTCATATGATGTCGGGGGTAACGACAATCAAGCTGAAGAATAGTAAGCGGTATATCGACTTTGCTCACGAGCTGGAGAATAAATATAAGCTCCGCACTCGCATCGTTCCGGAGAATGATCTTGAAGCAAACCGATTCAGTGTCCATGTCTATACTTCAGAAAAGGATGTAGAAAAGTTTATTCACGGAGTGGGCGATTGCCTGAGCTCGGTGTAAGTTATTGAATCAACCTATGAAAAAACTTGCCTTTCTTTTTGGCGCCGCTCTTATCGTCGGTTGTGGCGGTGTTCCTCCCCAGATAGTACGATTTGATACGCGGCCCGAAGCGCCGTTTCGGGGCGACTCAGTTCTTCTGGAATGGGTTGTTCGCGGAGCTGATCACGTCACCCTCGATGGCAGTCCGGTACCGGACTCCGGATCGATGAAAGTACTGCTCGACCGCTCGAAAGATTTTACGTTGAAGGCAACTGCTCCGAGAGCTGAATCAACGAAGAAACTTGAAATTGTTGCAAGCCCGAAGTAAGAGATTGCGATTGAAGAGCAATGAACATTATCAAGCGAGATCGATTACCTCTCAGTAAGGCAGGTCTTCGTCTCAATTAACTATCTACAAAAGTATATGCCCCGGCTCCCCGATCCGAATAAATATAACGATCCGATCAAATTTTTCCGAGATTGCCATGCTCTTGTTGTAACGCAGGTCAATCTGCTTGAGCAGTTAGCAAAGGATGCAGAGTCGAAAGGGGTCATTCGAAGCCTGAAGGATGATTCGAGATGGGCCGAGTTATTGGATTTTTTTGTCAACACTGCACCGCTTCACGAAATAGATGAAGAGCTTGCGCTCTTTCCGATCGTTTTTGCAAAAACTCCCCATTTTGGATTCCAATCTCCGGACTCGGCAAAGCGATTCATCGAAGACCAGCATGAGATAATGCAGTTCAAATCCATCGCTCTTTTGCGCTTCTGGAAAGATTCGTTAAAGAAGGATGAACTCAGTTCGGAAGATTCAACAACGTTTATCCATACTGCAAAAGAGCTCGTCGATCTTTACCGTGAGCACATTCGCAAAGAGAACGAGATCATCTATACCGTTGCAAATGACGAATTGCTTAGCCCTCAGGAGCGCCTCGAGATCCTGGAGGTAGTCAGGGAGAACCGCAGTAAAGAAGTAACAACGCCGTATCTCGGCTTCGATGAACCGACGTTCACCTTAAAAGGCTACGCTCCGGTAATCGTTGCCGGTGAAACCGAAGACGCGATTTCCGGGACTTCCATTGAGTTGCAGGATGACGAGGTACAAGAAGAAGAAGAGGAGGAGGAAGAACAGAGCAACTAGTGTTCACCAATCCAATTCTTCGCTGCATCCAGAGCTAACTCCAGACTCCCTGTCACATTCGATTCGCCAAGTTTAGTAAGAAATCCCGATTGCTCTAAAGCAACAAAAGGCTGTGAGTGAATCTCGGCAATGAGAAAAAGGCCTTTGTGGTGTAGCACCATCTTCTTCCATATATCTTCGATCGCTTTCATCCCAGTTGCATCGAGAGCCGTGACATTGCGCATTCGGAGAATAAATACTTTTGGCACGACGCTCATATCCCTGATCGTCTCGATAAATTTTTCTGCGGCTCCAAAGAAGAATGGGCCGTTGATCTCATAGACCTGGACTCCCCGTGGGATCTCTTTGTTTATAAGTGTTTGGCTGCCTTCAGGCTCGTTATCGTCATCGAACTCACCGGTAATAACACTTACATTCGTAACCATCGCCATGCGCCGCATGAAAAGAAAAGCAGCCAGGACCATGCCAACTTCGATCGCGACCGTAAGATCGATGATTACCGTAAGCGTAAATGTAGTAAGCAAAATCACAACATCGCTCTTCGGAGCCTTCAGCATGCTGCGGAAAGTTCGCCATTCGCTCATGTTGTAGCTGACAATCACAAGAATCGCAGCCAGAACTGCCATTGGAATCATGGAAGCATATTTGCCGATCGCGAGCACGACGAGCAAGAGGAAAACAGAATGGACGATCCCGGCGATGGGAGTTCTGCCGCCGGATTTGATATTCGTTGCCGTCCTCGCTATTGCACCTGTTGCCGGAATCCCTCCGAATAGTGGCGATACGATGTTCGCAATTCCTTGAGCAACAAGCTCCATGTTCGATCGGTGTTTCGTGCCAAGCATTCCATCGGCAACAACGGCCGAGAGAAGAGATTCGATCGAGATCAATACGGACATCGTAATGATCGATGGAAATAATTCTTTTATGGCTGCAAAAGTAATATTTGGAATTTGTGGCGATGGAAGAGCGCCTCCGAGTACTTTGAACTTCGAGCCAATTGTTTCGACAGGGATGCCGAGTACCTGTACAAGTATTGTGCAGAGGATCAGTGCGATAAAGGGCCCTGGTATTCTCGTCGTTATTCGAGGTGAAAAAACGATAATGAGGATCGTCAGTAATGCAAGTCCTATTGCATACCAATTGAAAGAAGTGAAATGCTGTCCGTAGGCTGCCCATTTATCAATGAGATCGGCAGGCACTGCACCCATCTTCAGCTCGAAAAGATCTTTGATTTGAGAAGAAAAGATAATGATTGCAATACCGGACGTGAATCCGGTCACTACCGGTGCAGGAATAAATTTAATTACTCCCCCGAATTTTGCAAGGCCCATGATTAGGACAATAACACCAGCCGCAACTGTAGCAATGAGCAGCCCATCCACTCCGAACTTTTGCACAACGCCGTAGATCACAACGATGAAAGCCCCGGTCGGCCCGCCGATCTGCACCCTGCTTCCGCCGAGAGCGGATATGAGAAAGCCGCCAATGATCGCAGTGATCAAGCCTTGTTCGGGAGTTACGCCGGAGGCAATTCCGAAGGCGATCGCCAAGGGCAGAGCTACAGTACCGACGATAATTCCGGCGATCAGATCCTTGAAAAAATCCTGCTTCGAATAACCTTCTTTGAGGGTGGTATAAAGTTTTGGTGTGAAAGCCTGCGGCAACGTGAACTTCATGGTTCGGCAAAAATAACTCATTTAAGCCAAGATATTTCAAAGTTGATTAATTGAGAAAAAAAGAGAGTATCTGCAAGCGACCATAGAGGACTCTTATGCAGCTTAGCATTGTTTAGTAGCAGACTTCCCAAACCACCACCCGGCAATGTTCCGCAGCGTGCCGTCATTCAGACTCGCAACCAGTATTTCCACTCTTCTCTGAAGATGTGAACGGGTTCTATGAAAAAACAATCTGTAAAAAGGAAAATCCTCTTCGGCGCTACCGCCCTTGCACTTCTAATAATTCTCGGAAGCTGGATCTTTATCACCTTCTATTTCGAAGGAGCCCTTAACCGTTATGCAATTCCAAGGCTAACGGAAGCAGCACGGGTAGCCACACATGGTAAGTATCATTTGACGATGGGGAGAATATCGTACTCCGGGGGCTCGGTATTCACGAAGAAGTTCGTCCTTGTAAGAGTTGGATACGATTCCAGCGAACATGGCAATGTCGTCAAGAAGCTGACGATCGACAGTGTTCGATTTATCGGAGTCAGTTGGTGGGATGCGCTGTGGGGTAATGATATGCGCATGACAAGCCTGGAGATGACTTCACCTAAACTCTATATGACGAACGCTGATAAAGAGCGGGAGAGCCTAAAAGATCTTCCCACGGATACTTCCGAGCAAACGTATTCACCTCCGAAAAATCTACCGGTGATATCATTCGATAGTATTGTGCTTCGTGATATTAGTCTCTATTTGCCCGAACGGTCGCATCCGGAAGATCTGCCTTCATTTGAAGAGATTCAACTCAAGCTAACGAAGTTTCTGCTCGACTCCAAGACTTTGGTGGCCCAGCCTTTACTCTATTCGGAACGAGTAGATTTTTCGATGCGTAGAGCAAGTTATCCGTTAGATGATAGCGAGTACTCCATAGAATTCCGAAACATTCGAGGAAGTTTTTCGGACTCCTCACTTGCGATCGATACTTTTTTATACAGGCCGAAATATTCGAAGGCTGACCATGCTGCCCGGCACCGGTATGTCGCACCGAGATTGGATTTCCGTTGCAACAATATTAGTGTGAGCGGTATCAATTTTGTCACATTGATTAGCGGAACGCGACTGGACTTTCAAACCTGTTTGGCAGGTTCATGGTCTCTGGATTTTTTCAGCGACAGAAGAAGGCCGGACGACCCTCATCCTCCTAACGCAATGCTTCCCAACGATCTTGTTCGCGCGATTAAACTGCCCATCCGGGTTGATTCCTTCATTCTTGATCACGGCAAAATGCATTGGAGCGAACGTTGGGGTGGGACTGCCGAACCCGGCTCCCTCGATTTTACTAACGTACGGATCGCAGCATATCCTTTTTGCACCGACACGTTGGATCCTCTCTTCGGCGCCCCGACGAAGATTGCCGTTAAGGCGCTTTTCGTAGGCGAATCGCAGGTGCAAGCCATCGTTTCGTATGCCCTTCATGCGAAGGCCGTGAATTTTGATATCAACGCTACGGTCGGACCGTTTTCTGCGAAGAGATTGAACTCTCAGCTCATCCCGAATGAAAGATTAGAGGTTACCGACGGAACAGTTACTCGTGGTACGATCAGTATGAAGGTCCGAGACGGACTTGCAGTGACGACGGTAACTCCGGAGTATCATGATCTTTCGATTAAGGTGTTAGCCAAAGGTCCGAATGAGTCGCGTGGAGTGATGGAATGGCTGAAAACTTTGGCAGCCAATACCTTCATGCTGCGCTCGAACAACATGAATAAGGAAGATGCGAAGGCCATGTCGGCAACGACAACCCTCAAGCGAACAAGGGATCAAGAGTTCTTGCAATTTGCCTGGTTAGCATTGCGCAAATCTCTCGGGAAAGTGGTCGGCTTTAAGTAGTGGGAAGGTCAGTACGTCGTTTTGCTCTCGGAGGTCCTGCACTCATCAGGATGGCGAGTGGTTGAAGAGGTTGAATATTCTCGAAGATGATCGTGATCGCAGATGTGATCGGCACGGCAAGTATCATCCCGATCGGGCCCCAAACCCAACCCCAAAATATTATCGAGATCAGGATCAGCAGAGGACTGAGATTGAGCGACGAGCCCATCACCTTCGGAGAAATGTAGCTGCCAATCAATAACTGTGAGACAATGACGATAATACTTACAATGATCGGCGTTCCAAGATAGTCAAATTGAAGAAAGCACACAATGAGCGGCATGGATATCGCAAAGATCGAACCGATACTCGGTATAAACATCAGAAGGAAGGTCAGCATACCCCAGAGTACGGCAAGGTCCACTCCGAACAGAGCTAGCACAACGGTCATTGCAACGCCGGCAACGGTATTGATCACGAGAGTCGTCAGAAGGTAGCGCCGTACTCGTGATTCGATATTCTCTACGATCTGTTTGAGATGAAATGAACCGGAGCGGGGAAAAGCTCTTTCGATCTTAATTCGAAATTGGCCGTGCGAAGCTAAGATGAAAAGCATGAACAGCAATATGAGGGCGAAACTGCTAATGAGGGTTGTCAGTGAAGAAATAGCGGTGACAATTTTCTCCGGCGGCAGCAGTGAAGAGAAATTGAAGGCTACAAGTTGTTGCTTCAGATCCGGCGAGACCTTTTCGGCGAGAGCCGACAACGCCGGCAAAAGCACGCGATCCCACCGTTCCTGATAATGCGGCATTACGCTGACCAAAGAATTGATCGTCGAGTCGATCACGACAACGAGGCCGAACAGAACGCTTGCAACGATCGTCAGTACAAGCAAGATCACGAAGACCATCGGCACTTTCTTCTTTTGAAGAAGTGCAACAAGCGGCATGAAGATGTTTGCCAGGAATAATGCAGCAACGAAGGTCAGGAAGGCATCGCTGATAAAATGAAGGAAAATACCGACGATCACAACCGTAGCAATTCCGAGCGGGATGGCATAGATACTCGAAAGCTTCGAAGAGTGAAGCCTGCTGGTTTCTTGGTCCGGAATTGCCGAATGTTGTTCCTTCTGCTTCATGTTTGTCCGCCAAATCTACCACTTTTTTGGGATTAGTGAGCGTAAATCTACTCTGGTCATGCATCTGGATGTTGCCTCGATGAGCAAACCGGTCGCGCTCTGATCAACGCGGACACCGGAGTAATGACTTTCTTGTTATCCCGCCTACTAAATTTTTTCAGCAACGTGTATGGCAAATCTGATCTCAAATCCACCGGCAAAATCAGCGGTACAAATCAATGGTGCCACTTCTTCAACCGTGAAAACTGCCGGGCTTAATACGAAGCACTCATATGATTTCGATGTTCTCGTCATTGGAGGCGGCCCCGGAGGGGAGCCTGCTGCACTTCGCGCATCTCAACTAGGCTTGCGTGTTGCCGCGATCGAACGCGATCGCCTCGGTGGCATTTGTACCAATTGGGGATGCATTCCGACGAAGGCACTACTTAAGAATGCCGAAATCTACAAGGACTTTCTCGATGCACCGAAGGAATGGGGCATAACCTACGATAATCTTCGTGTGGATTTTTCGGCAGTGATCAAACGCTCTCGCGGAGTTACCGATAAAAATGTTCGAGGGATCGAATATCTCTTTAAGAAGAATAAGGTCGAACTCATTAACGGTACCGGCGTGCTTACTTCCGCTAATACCGTCGAGGTCACCGGCAAAGATGGCGCCAAACGCACGGTAAGTGCAGCGCGAATTATTATTGCCACAGGCGCCAGAGCCCGTATGCTGCCAGGTATTAAGCCCGATGGAAAAAGGATCCTGACATCCACCGAAGCGATGGTGATGGATCATATTCCGGAATCGATGACGATCGTCGGCTCCGGTGCGATCGGAATCGAATTTGCATATTTCTTTCACACCTTCGGTACGAAGATCACGATCATCGAAATGATGCCGAATATTCTTCCCATCGAAGATACTGAAGTCTCGGCCGAACTCGAGAAGATCTATAAGAAGCAGGGGATGACGATCTATACGAATACAAAGGTCAGCAATGTCTCCATTGGTGATAAAGGAACGATCGTGGAGATCGAAACTGCAGATGGCAAGAAAGAGAAAATCGATGCAGAGTGCACACTCGTTGCGATCGGTGTTCAGGGGAATACAGAGAATATCGGTTTGGAGAAACTTGGGTTCAAGATGACGAAGGGCTTCATCGATGTAGACGAATATATGCGCACGAGCGTTGCAGGAGTCTACGCCGTGGGAGATGTTGCCGGTCCGCCATGGTTAGCGCACGTGGCAACTGCCGAAGGACTTGTTGCCGCAGAGCACATTGCCCATGGAGAGGCCCAGCCGGTAGATTATGATAATATCCCTGGTTGCACATACTGCCAGCCTCAGGTTGCAAGCGTCGGGCTCACTGAACGTGCCGCTAAAGAGGAAGGCATTCAAATAAAGATCGGTAAATTTCCATTCACGGCAAGCGGCAAAGCGCGAGCCATCGGTCATACGGAAGGATTTGTCAAACTTATTTTCGACGAGAAATATGGCGAACTCCTCGGCGCTCATATTCTCGGCTCGGAAGCGACTGAGATGCTCGAAGAATTGACACTAGCCCGGTCGCATGGAGCGACGAGCGAAAGCATCCTCAAGACCATCCATCCTCATCCAACGCTCAGTGAGGCCGTTATGGAAGCAGCATCAGTTGCCATGGGAGAAGCAATTCATATTTAGCGGAGCCCTTGAGCACAATTGTGAAAAATCTTCTGCAGCCAAAATATATTCTGCTTTTCATTTTCTGCGTTGCAGCTTTTTTTCTCTTGCGAAAACAATTCGAAGGCAGTCATGACGTGCTGATCGCCGGAGATCAGAGTAATGCGTTATGTCCGGTTCATCATACGAAGCTGAGACTTGATACGGTTGGAATTTATATTCGGAAAGACGAGCCCGATAGTGCGTACTTCGCCCTCCAGAGGAGATCTTTTCCTTTAGCCCTGGATACTTTCTATCTTCTTGAGTGGTTCCAGGATGATGAGCATAAGGGGCTCACGCGAGCACAAGTATGGTATTGCCCTGCATGCCGTGCTGCAAAGAAATTGTTCGAGCAAGGGCAATCATAATTACCCGTTCTGAATCGCAACATAGTCTTCCTATCTTCGTAACTTTGCTCATTCACCAAGAGAATGCTATTTTTATGAAAAAGATATCTCCCCTAGTTCTCATGCTCGTCTTTCCACTCGTTTTGCAAGCGCAACCCAAACTTTCCGGACAATGGAGCTTGGAATTCGACCTGGGATATTCGATTCCCGGATCTTCCGGAATGAATGGAAGAAGTGCTCAATTTCAGCAAGACATCCAAAAGGACTACACCAATAAATCCTATCCGTTCGGCGATTCGCGAGCCTTTAATACTGTTGGGAGCGCAATACTGGCGTATCGATTCCCATCAACGCCGTGGTCCGTTTATGGAGCAGAATATGGCTTTGGCTCATTTGTCGATAATGGGTTTAAGCGGAATACTATACTTTCGGAGAATGCTGAGCTGTTTACCTCTGCCTCAGCACTTGGAGCGGAATATTGCCTGGGTGAGCCATCCGAACGCTTGAATGCATTTGGATATTTAGGTATCGCGCTTTCCTATATTACCGGAGACGTTAACTATTTCGGAAACCATGTCGAAATCATTCCAAGCTTCCGAGGCGGTGTAGATCTTGGCATCGGAGGAAGGTGGAATTGGAGTTTTGCTCCGCTTGCGTTGGAATTAACTCTATCCTATTTCAATGCAAATCTGATCGGTAAAAGCTACGAGGCGCCTGCTGCCGAACCTCCGAATCAGATTCTGGAGCGTGCACTCAACGACGGAAAGAATCCCAACGATTCGAATGATGCATCTCGCTCGATCTCTTATTTGTCATTGCGCCTTGGAGGGAGAATCTGGTTCTGAAAAATCAATTCATAGTATATTGATCGTACTATGACAGGCACCGATAAGCAAGGATTTTATTTCATCGGGATCATTCCCCCCGAACCTGTTTACTCGGAGATCCGGGACTTCCAAGAGCAGATATCCAACAAGTGGAATTCCAAAGAAGCGCTACGGCGTCCGGTGCACATAACGTTGCTTCATCCATTTCACCTGGCCGGAAACAGAGAGCCGGAGTTGATAAAATTTCTCGAACGGTTTGCTGCCGACAAGAAGAAACTCAGTTTAGCTATCGACGGATTCGGCTCCTTCAGCATCGGAGTAATCTACGCGTCGATCGTGCCAACAACTGAGCTGAAAGAATTAGAGAAGGATTTGTCACTCTCGGTTCAGCGCAAGTTTCAGCTTCAAAAAGAGAAAGGCCCTTCTTATGGCTTCAATCCTCACATCACGATCGGCTATAAAGATCTGAGCCCGCAAGTGTTCGATTCGGCATGGGCAGAATTCAAAGAAAAGCTGTATCGAAGGAAATGGACTGCCGATTCCATCAGCCTGCTGCGTCACGATGGCAAGGAATGGAAAGTGGTTCTCGAAGCCAAGTTTGAATCTCCAAGCAGCGACACGCTGAGTATGGATTTATGACGCCACCTCACAATTGAGCCGCACGGGATTATCGTAGTTTTGCCGTATGGAGAATGCCGAACAATATCCGACTCTATGTGAAGTTTTCTTGGCTCAAACAAGCGGCCCGCTGAAGGATGCGCCATATCTTGCTTTTAAGACTGAGCGCGGAAAGCCATACACGTCGATCACATACGGAGAGTTTGGCACCATGGTGTTCAACCTAGCCTCAGGATTCGCTGCCAAAGGGATCATGCGGGGCGATAGGATAGCACTCATTTCCGAATCGCGCCCTGAATGGGTTGCAGCGGATTTTGCGTCCATCCTGATCGGAGCAATTAGCGTCCCCATGTTCCCGACTCTCACTTCAAAGCAAATCGAATACATCATCCAGCATTCCGGTGCGAAAGTTGTCGTTGTCTCCAACGATCTGCAACTCGGCAAAGTGGTCAAGATCGCCGCCGAGTGTCCGGCAGTCGAGCTTATCCTCGTCATGAACAAGACGTTCAATCCTCATCCGGAATCTCCGGTGGCAATCGTTAGCTTTGACGAAGTTCTGAGCGTTGAGAGTCCGATCGATATCGAAGCCGAGGCGCGGAATGCCGATGGTGAGGATGTTGTCACGATCATCTATACTAGTGGCACCACGGGTACACCAAAAGGCGTAATGCTGACCCATAATAATCTCGTTTCTAATGTTCAAGGAGCTCTTGCAGCGCTTCCGCCCATCGGATCCCACGATGTATTCCTTTCATTTCTCCCGCTATCGCATAGCTTCGAACGCATAGCATCCTATTTTCTTTTTTATTCCGGAGCTTCTGCAGCCTTCGCTGAATCGATCGACACCATAGCGGATAATTTATTAGAGATCCGACCAACGATCATGACGGGAGTGCCGCGATTCTACGAACGGATGTGCGGCCGCATCATGCGCATGCGTGAGAGTCTGCCCGACCGAAAAAAGAAGCTGTTTGATTGGGCGATCCGTGTCGGATCGGAATGCGCAAAACGACTCGAAGGCGAGAATCCTGCGATCGGAGCTTTGCTCGAACGGCCGATCGCCGATATGCTGGTACTCAAGAAGATTCGCGCACGCACCGGCGGCAGGGTCCGCTTTTTCGTCTCGGGTGGTGCCGCACTTTCCGCTGAGACCGGCAGAGCATTTGCAGGATTCGGAATAATCATACTCGAGGGATACGGCATGACTGAGTCCTCGCCTATCATATCCGTAACGCCTACGCACAGGATCAAATGGGGCTCTGTAGGACTGCCATTGCCCAACATCGACGTGAAGATCGCCGATGACGGAGAGATCTTAACACGAGGGCCCCATGTGATGAAAGGGTACTATCGGGCTGAAGAGGCTACGAAGATGACGATTGATACCGAAGGTTGGCTTCATACCGGAGACATCGGCATTCTTGACGAGGATGGATATCTTAAGATCACCGATCGCAAGAAATATCTGTTTGTTTCCCCTGGCGGCAAGAATATCGCTCCCGGTCCTATCGAAACACTGCTGTTGCGTTCTCCACTCATCGAACAGATCATGCTTATCGGCGACCGACGAGAATTCAATACGGCTCTCATCGTGCCCAATTACGACGAACTTCGAAAATCTATTAAGGAATTCGAATCGTCTTCCAATGACGAACTGGCAGTTCACTCGGAAGTTCGGGACCGATTAACGAAGGAATTGGATGTTTTGCAGAAGGAGCTTGCTTCCTTCGAACGTGTCCGACGTTTCGCTCTGCTGCCCGAAGCATTTACTGTTGAAAACGGGCTTCTGACTCCCACGTTGAAGGTTAAGCGCAAAGAAGTAGAATCCAGGTATGAGGAATTGATCGAATCACTCTATCGTGAGTTTAGGAAATGATGAGTTGTCGGCAATTATTTTCTGGTAACTTTAAAGCGGCCCCTTCGTTTTAGTATTATGCCGTATTGTATCAGAAAACCTATGAAGCCATTGAAATTTCTAGCTATCCTATCAACCTTACTCGCTTTTAGTTCTTTGCCTGCTCAGGTCTCGAAAGATGCCGTCGTTCAGATCGAAGTCTCGATCGGCACTTCACCGCGCAGCCTAATTCTCAACTGGCCAGTTGATGCCAGAGCAACAGTCTACAATGTTTATCGACGCCTCAAAGGCGCAAAGGGTTGGGGCACGGCGAAAAAGCTGGCCGCTACGGCTTCGCAATACATCGATTCAACGATTACTACCGGTACCATCTACGAATATCGTGTCACCAAGACTTTGAAGATTGGAACGGCAACTGCTACGGCGATCGGATATACTGAAAGTGGTATCGAAATTCCTCCAGTCGGCGATCGAGGGAAGTTGATCTTGCTTGTCGATAAGACCTATGCTGGAGACCTTGCAAATGAGCTATATCGTTTGGAGCAAGACCTCTGGAATGATGGCTGGAAGGTGATCAGGCATGATGTCGGCAGAACTGACCTTGTGCCCGATGTCAAAGCCATCGTTGCCAACGATTATAACAACGATCCCGACAACACAAAAGCGCTCTTCATTTTCGGACACGTTCCAGTTCCATATTCCGGCTTCCTCAATCCGGACGGCCATCCGGATCATTTTGGCGCATGGCCGGCAGATGTTTACTACGGCGAGTTCGATAGCGGCGATTGGCCCGATGATGCAACATTGTATCACGATTCTTTGAATATCTACCAATCAGGACCGACGACTTTCGATACAGCGCTCGTTCGCCAACTCAATAGAAACAAGACGGGTGACGGAAAATTCGATTACACCCAACTGCCGGGCCCGATCTACCTCATGATCGGAAGAGTCGATCTCTTCAACATGCCATCATTTACTAAGAGCGAGAAGGAATTGCTCAAGCAGTATTTGGATAAGGATCACGCATTTAGGACAGGTACACTCACTGTGCCCAATCGCGCATTACTCGAAGATGATTTTGGTTATTTCGGAGGCGAGGCATTCGCTTCAAGCGGTTGGAGGAATCTCACACCTCTTGTTGGAGCCGATAGCATTCAGGAATTCAATCCGGGTTCGGGAGACTGGATTCCTGTTATTTCCACGAAGCCATTTCTTTGGGCATATGGTTGCGGAGGCGGGTGGGATCAAGGCGCAGGCGGAGCCGGAAGTACCGGCGAGTTCGCGAACTCCGGTGAGGAGGCGATCTTTACGATGCTTTTCGGAAGCTATTTCGGAGATTGGGGAACAACAGATAATTTTCTTCGCGCACCGCTTTGTACAAGCTATGGGTTAAGTTGTGCCTGGTCGGGCCGGCCATATTGGCAATTCTTCCCGATGGGCCTCGGCGAACCTCTGGGGTATTGTGCACAACTCACGCAGAATAACACCGGGGATTACACCTACAACTACGCTGCCAATTGGGTGCATATCGATCTTATGGGAGATCCTACACTCGTGATGCGTCCGATTCCGCCGCCCACTGCATTATCTGTGACTGCAAATGCCGATCATAATATCGTTACACTTAACTGGCTTCCGTCTTCTGATAAGAATATTCTCGGCTATGATATTTACCGGTCGAAATCACCCACTGGCTCCTATGTGCTCCTGAATACAAGTCCCGTCGTTGGTACGACATATGCCGACAAAGATCCGCTGATCGATACGAATGCCTACATGGTACGTGCAGTTAAATTGGAAGGGGAACCGGTCACCTCCGGAAATCCAGCCGGCAATCCAAGCGGCTCATACTATAATCTCAGTTCAGGTACACGCAGTTGGCTTGCAGGCCTTGTAAAGAATGGAGTTGCCACTGCAAGCAGCGAACAGGACCGGATGCAAGTTATGCCGACATTACAGGGCTTCGAAATTATTTTGCATAAAGCATATTTTTCTCTTGCCCGACTTGAGATTTGTGATGTATCAGGAAAGATCGTCAGGACACTGGATAACCGTTCGCTATCGGAAGGAGTATATCGCTATGACTGGCAGACCTCGTCAGTCCCAACGGGTGTCTATTTCGTGCGTGCAATAGGGATGCATATACCATTAGTTGAGAAGATACTGGTCGTGCGGTAATCGGTCCAGGATTTTCAAAGTTGTACCGGCCGTGGTGATAATCACCCGGCCGGTGAATGAAAGATTGGTGCCTTCAGTCCTCGATCAAGATCTTATGACTTTCGCGCATTCCTCCTGCTTGGATAGAAAGGATGTATAATCCGCTTCCAACTTTTGGAAGATCCAGTACGATATTCTTCAATCCGATCGGCAAAGAAGGTTTACTAATATGCGCGATCACTTTCCCAAGTTCGTCGTGCACCGTAATGCTGAGATCGGATTGTTGATTGAGCTGAAGACCTACGTTGATTCCCGCACCGCTCGAAGCCGGATTCGGACGGATCGTAATATTACTGAAAACGGTATTATCATGATTAATAAAGCCGCGAAGAACCGTGCTACCGCATTCTGCAACAGTGATGGTCACCGGTTGTAGCGATTGCGCAGCAAGAACGCAGGAGCTGAAGATCGGATCGCCTCCGTTGAATTCGGAATTCTCGAGATCAATCGGAGTGGATCCGCTATCGGCCACAAACGATTCGTACTTCACCGTTGCCACTTCCGATCCCGCAGGAAGGGAGGCATTATCAGTTCGTGAAAGATCGAGTGTCAGCAAGCCTTTTCCCAGCGAAGGCGGAGTAGCCCATTGCCAGCCCGGTCCGGGAGTTTCGCTTAGCACGCTAAGCACATCATCGTAATACATAAGTGTGGTCTTCACCTCTCTTAGTCCCAGTGCAGCATCGACAGCGTCCTGTAACAAGACGTGGACGGTCACGCTGCTGCCGGCTTGGATCGTTTCGAGTTTGAGATTTGGATCGACAATGAGTTCAAGATGTGCAGTTTGTTTGACCGTTGTCAGTTTGCCTGTTAAGGTGACCGTTCTTGAAACTCCTGTTCCTATCGAGCGATAGCTGAATGTTGCGATCGAATCACCCGGTGCCGAAGGATCGAAGCTCACAGTAATATCTTGCTTTTGTCCCGGTGGGATCACGAGAGGAAGCGTGATGCTCGGAGTTGATGTGAATTGTGTGCCTAAGGAATTCCTCAGCGAGATATCATCGAAGATGATCGTATCACAGCTCGTATTCTGCAAAGTAAATGTATGTGTTGCAGGCTTGCAGAACGTGGAAGCGAAGATGCTATCGAGGGTGAGTGTCACGGGTGCTCCGCCTGTCCGTGAATTTGCAGTGATATTCATCGTCGTATCGATGCCGTACCCTTCGATATGAATACTGCCGGAGCCGTTTGCCTTGGCTCCGGGAGCAAAGTGAAGTGTATAGAAGAAACTGCCACCCGGTAAAATTCTTGCAGGGAGCGTAGTATTATCGAGCACGAACCAGCCCGGCCCTGTCAACGTCAGTGAATCAACGATTAATGTATCACAGGTGCCAAGATTCTTAATTTCTAATGTCGTATCCATCGGAGTGCACGGAGCGAGACTATCCAGCTTCAGTAGCGAGAGAAGACTCATCGTGTGCACGGGCCGGTTGACGATTCCGGAGACTTTCAAGTTGACCGTATCGATCGCTCCTGTTGAGGAATGGATAACAACTCGTACCGAATCGAATTTCGCGCCGGGTGATAGCGGATCTTCCTGAATACGAATCAGCGTGCTATCGCCCGATGCAATAGTCGCCGGCGTAACAGGACTCAAGACAGTAAAACTATTATCGGTAGCAGGAATGATCGTTACGACCGTATCGAAGCCGCAGCTATTGTTATAAAGCTGTGTAGAAAGCTCCTGCACGGTACAGGGTACGGTCGTTGAAAAGGCAAGAAGATCGGATCCGAGCGCCGATCCGGCAAGGGCTCGCCCAATTCCCGAGATGGGAATACTGGTATCCCTGGTATTGACGAGATCGAATCCCAGCGTCAGGACAACCGTACCGGCAATAGGCCCGCCGGTAGTGGGTTTGTACTGCACGATCATCGTATCGGAGGAATGAGCTGTTACCGTATACGGAAACGGCGAAGGTCTGATAATGCTATACTGCGTCGCTGCTGCAGCCGGTTGGATTGCGATACCCTTGATTATCAGATCTTTGCAGATCGTATTCTTGAGTATTATCGTATCTTCTGCAAGTGCGCAGATCGAAACTGTATCGAACTTGGCGAAGCCCGGTGTAAGATTTGTTCGTGGATCGGAAGCGGAGAGGATCAGATCGCTGAGATTGATCGTCGTATCCTTGGTAACTCCGCCCGACCTGATCGTAAGTGTGAGGATCGCGCTATATGATCCTGCAGGCAATGATTTAACAGAGATCGGTATTTGGAGAGTCACACCGGGAGCAACTGCTGCCGGTAAGACGGGCGGCGTAACCGTGAATGCCGTCGGATCCGATAACTTCACTGCAAGGAGAGTGTCGGCGGTACAGAGACCGCTCTTGATCGTCACAAAGGTATCGAGCTGCGAGCAATCCGAAGACAGAAGCAGATTCAGATCTTTCGAGAGAGTGACGTTATACCCCGACCGAACAAATCCTCTCAGCCAAACAAATGCCGTGAAGATCTCGCCGCCGACACTATACTTGATTTCGAACTGCGCCGAATCAGTCGTGTTATTATCGGGCGTATATGTGATCTTGACGGAATCTCCGGTGCTATCGAGCGTTACCGGAAAGATCGGCTTCTTGAACGAAAAGGTCTTTGCGCCAGGACCGGGCACAATAGCAAGACTGAGTAGTTTTACTGCAAGGCAATTACTGAGATTCGTAAATCGAAAAAGCGAATCGGCATTCTGACAACCTGACGAGACGAGATCGAAGGGGGAGTTCGGAAATTTCAGAAGGAATCTGTTTCTTTTGACTCCAAATGGATTGATCCAAAGCTGCCCATCCAACGTGCCGGCATATAACGAATCGCCAATGCTATACATGCGCGTATCGAAATCGTTTTTCGGTCCGCAATAATCGGTCCAGGTTACTCCTTGATCGACAGAATAAAATGTACCCGTCTTTCCCTGGATATAAAGCGCACTAAGATCGCCATGAATATCGCCGCTCAGATCAAGCGTAGCCGGGAATTGATGCACGAGCGTCCAGGTCTTGCCATCATCATCACTACGCTGAATCTGGCGTGCTCCCTCGGCGCATACTAAATACGTATGGGTGCCTTTTATTGCAAGTGGCTGCCACGCTTCGATAGATTGAGTCAGATCCTTCCAGGTTAGGCCGCCATCGGTTGTCGAACTGTAATTACCACCGACATTCGCCGGAAAGATCGTCATGAGTCCGTGCAACGAATCGGTGAATGCGATTCCGCACGTATTACTATTGTTGCCGGTGGGATTCCATGCCGTACCGAGATCTGTGGAAACAATGGAATTCGATCCGCTCCATCCGTTAAGAATCAGCGCCTGCGTCTTCGGATTATAGAATATCGCCATTCTCTGACCAGTGGGTGAAAGAGCAGTCCAGGACATCCCCGCATCGGTAGTCATGTAGCATCCGGAATAGACCTGGGCCTGGCTTGCTGCAAGCCATCCCGTCAATGAGTCCTTAAATGTGAAATCCCTGATCGCTCCGATGAGCGTCGGCGGAGTCGTTGTTTTCAGCCATGTAACTCCTCCATCAGATGTCCGCCATACTTCACCAGTTGTCAAGCCGACAAAACCGATCTGTGTATATCCTTCGCGATCAAGGAAATGGATAGAATATATTTGGGCGCCGAAATCTTTGAGCATTCTCCATTGCCCGAAACCGGTCGATACAAAAAGAAGGACGAGGACGAACGCCGTGATACTGCGGTGAAACTTCATGATCTTTTTGTTAATGCTGTAAATGATCCGCGCAAGGTGAAACAAAGAATATTGCCAGGCCTCTTTCTGTTATAGAACGCCCAGGCTTCCCCATAGTTACGTGGCTGACACAACGATGACACATGCGAATATATACTATGAAAAAATTCTTTTATGCCTTTGGTTCTTTGATTTTCGTTATTTTTTCGCTTTCGGAAGCCTCAGCACAGGAGAGAGAATACGGCCAGTGGAGTTGTGCTGCGATAGGAGGGTTCGATTATAGCGTTTCTTCCGCAATGCATGGAACGATCGATCAGTATAAAACGAGCATTCAAAGCGGGACAACAGCAACTCAATATCCATTCGGCGGTAACAGATTCTATAGCATCGGCTTGGAGGCACAGTTCGCTTACCGATATGCGAAAAGCCCCTTGAGCTTATATTTCGGAGGCTACGGATCAAACTTCAATGCAGGGTACGGGTTTCGCTTCTCGCAATCTGCAAGGTTTACGATGTCCATAGGAACAGCCACTGCAGGACTTGAGTATACTTTCGGCCAACTCTACCAGCATTGGAATTTCTTTGGAAGATTCGGACTCAATTCGAGCATTATTGTAGGTAATTACCGATCCGGCGGAGCAAACCGATTCACGGATACGACTCTCCTTACAAACGGTCTTCGCTTCGGCTTCGAGGCAGAGATTGGCGAGCGGTATAATTTCAGCAGATCCCGATTCGGTGTCGAAGCCAGTCTTAACTATTCAAATATCAATCTCATTGGAAAGACGTACAGTGTTCCGGTCTTACAGCAGGGATTTTCACGCATTGCTGTTGGATCGATCAACGACGGAAAGAATCCGAATGACTCTGCCGACTCTCCTCGTGTGATCGATTATCTCTCATTCCGAGTAGGAGCAAGGATTTATTTGTGATCCTTCGCGTTTTCTATCATATTCCATCTCCCTGATCGGGTAGAACCTCAATACCCGATTTCTCAATAGACTCAAGATTTATACTTCAATATCACTACTATGCATTTTCTCGGAATCTCTGGAAGTCTTCGCAAGGGTTCGTATAATACCATGCTGCTTAAAGTAGCATTGGGATTGGTGCCGGAAGGGGTAACGACTGAGATAGGAGAGATCTCCGATCTTCCGCTCTATAATGCCGATGTCGAAGTCGCGGCCTATCCCGAACCAGCACTGCGGCTTAAGGAGCAGATACGGAAGGCCGATGCGCTCGTTTTCGCAACTCCGGAATACAATTATTCGATGCCGGGAGTACTGAAGAATGCAATCGACTGGGTTTCCCGACCGCCGAAAGACTCACCATTCTTTAATAAGCCATTCGCAATCTTGAGTGCCAGCACCGGAATACTCGGTGGCGCACGCGCACAATACCATCTTCGGCAATCGGCAGTATTTCTCAACATGCATCCGTTGAATCGTCCGGAAGTTATCGTAGCGAAGGCTCAGGATAAATTCGATTCAGAAGGAAATTTCAACGACGAAGCCGGTAGAGACCTCATCAAAAAACAGATGGCTGCTCTGCTGGATTGGACGAAGCTTTTACAAGGGAAATCTTAGGAACTTACAACTCCATTTTCGCATCCGTTCGTGGCATGCTTGTTGTATGAATAGTTATTAATGATTTGTAATAAGAGCATTAAGAACTATGCAAGAAGCAACACTCTATATCGGCGGTTTTTTAGGAGGAGCGTGGTCGCTTTTAGTGCTCTTTGTTGCAGTTCGCTGTTTCTGGCTCAGTATTCAACAGCGATTTGAAAGGTAGTCGCTGTAAATTGCTATCATGAATACAACCGTTTTACGATCCTGCAAGTAGCCAAGGATACCCATAATTCCGATTCGTATTTCTTGTTTCTAAGCGTACTCAATTGCCAGAGTCCATTTCGGCTTTGTTTAGAAACGAACCAGTCGATTGCTTTTTTCATCTGCGGTTCTTTTGTGGAAAATCCCAATAGGGATAGGCTATCAGTTGCCGAGATGAGATCTGTAAACCAAAATGGGAAACTGAATCGTAACCACAATGCTGCACTTGACCGATCGGGATAATGATCTTTTTTGAACAAATTGGAGAGTAGCAGCTTCCCGGCCTCTTGTGCTTCGCGAGACTTCCGATGTTGCGGATGGGCAGCGTACGCTCGAAGGACCATACCCGTAACCATGTGCGAAAAAGGTTTGGATCTATCCGGTTCAAGTGTCCTCGGTTCTTTGAGGATCGCTACAAGTTTTTTGTTGAGTGTTCGCATCGGAATTGCCCACCCGCCATCATCTTGTCGGATGCAGCTCAGCCATGCAAATACTTTTTCGGTTCGTTTATCGTCGGCATATCCTGCCTTAATGAGCAATTCCAGAATTGCTCCGGTATAATACGGACCATACTGATTTCCAAGAATGCCGCGGATATCTCCCTCTTTTGTTTGAAAACCGAAGAAAAACTCTGCTGCCTTCTGTATTATCGGACTCGAACGATCGAAACCATACATTTCAACAAGGTATCCAAGATTTCTGAATGTTTCGATCTGATCGTAGTTCTCCGGTGAGCGCACGTTTGCATTGTTTTTTGGATATTTCCATGAACCGTTCTTTTGCTGCTTGCGAACTATTCTTTGCGCATCAGGAAGGTCCCACAGAAGCTTCACATTGGTTTTCTTCTTACCGACGAGATCCCGCTCTGCAAAAAACGCGATTGCCTTATTTTCCGAAGCCAGCAGGGGTGGCAGAGGATCGTATTTCAGGATGGAAAGCCAGGTAGCCATTTGTTGCAGTTCAATCGAATTAGTTACATGATAGATAACCATTGAATCTCTGTGCAGATTCACAGAATGTAAGAGTGCATTTGTCGTCGTCGCTAGTTCGAAATCCTCTTCCATACACCGCGCTTCCGTATTTTTGCATTTTACACTTAATTGAACTGTGGCTCAACAATCGGCATCCGTACAACTTCTTGAGAAGATCGTATCCCTGGCAAAGCGGCGCGGCTTTGTTTTTCAATCGTCGGAGATCTATGGCGGCCTCAATGGCTGCTGGGACTATGGCCCGCTCGGAGTCGAGATGCTTCGGAATGTGAAAGAAGCCTGGTGGCGCGCCATGACGTCCCGTTCCGATATCGAAGGCCTCGATGCTTCGATCCTGATGCATCCTAAGGTCTGGGAGGCTTCCGGACATGTGCAGAATTTTTCCGATCCTATGGTCGATTGTAAAAGCTGCAAGGCACGGTTCAGGCTCGATCATCTTTTTTCGGAAATGAGCGAGAAGAAATTTAATAATATTTTAAAATTTCTTTTATCGGATATACGGCTCACATCTCTCTCTCCTGACGATTTGGCGCCCATAAGTCTATTTACCGTAGATCCGCTACTATTCGATCATGCCAAGCAAGTAGATTATCTTAGTCAGTTAATGGATCAAAAACCTGAAATTTTTGATCTCATTGTAACGGATGACCTGGTTAATTGTCCCAATTGCGGTACGAAAAAATCGTTAACCTCACCGCGGAATTTTAATCTCATGTTCGAAACCTATATCGGCCCCGTTAAGGAAGCAGGGAATGAGATCTATCTGCGTCCGGAGACGGCGCAGGGAATATTCGTTAATGTGTTGAATGTGATGCAGGCCTCGAGGCAGAAGCTTCCGTTTGGCATTGCACAGATCGGCAAGGCATTCCGCAATGAGATCAATACAAAGAATTTTCTCTTTCGTACTCGAGAGTTCGAACAGATGGAAATGCAATTCTTCGTTAAAGAAGGAACGGATGAGAAATTCTACGAAGAGTGGCGCGACCGAAGATTTGCCTGGTGGCAGGCCATCGGCATTCCCAAGGAACGCCTGCACCTGAAGCCACACGAAAAACTCGCGCATTATGCAAAGGCTGCGATCGATATCGAATTCGAATTTCCATTCGGTTTCGGCGAGATCGAAGGAATCCACAATCGCACGAATTTCGACTTGACACGCCACGAAGAGTTTTCCGGAAAAAGCCTTTCCGTTCATGACGAAGAGAAGAAGGAGAAGAAAGTGCCTTTCGTAATCGAAACCTCAGCCGGAGCTTCGCGCGGATTCATGGCTTTGCTCTGCAACGGATATGAAGAGGAGAAAGTGGGCGATGAAGTCCGGACGGTGATGCGCCTGCATCCGGCGATCGCTCCCGTCAAGGCTGCGATCCTACCTCTTGTTAATAAGGATGGCATGCAGGAGATCTCCGAGAAATTGGAGCAGGATTTGCGCGGCTCCATGAAGACGTTCTACGATGATTCCGGAGCCGTCGGCAGACGTTACCGCCGGCAAGATGAGATCGGCACACCGTTCGGAGTCACGATCGATTCCGATACCTTGAACGATCAGACCGTTACGATCCGCGAGCGCGATTCGATGCAGCAGATCAGATTGCCGATCGATAATGTGAAGGGGTATTTGTTGGAAAGGATCGGATTTCCAGTCTAAGAATGGAGAAGCTCAGCGATAAAACGAAATTTAGGCTCGCTGTCGCAGTATACTCTATTTCTCTGCTTTCCATAATCCTACTGACCTATCTTTATTATCTCAAAGTCCGGTTTGGCAAACCTTTGACGGTACTTGCCCTCATACTTCTCGCCGTTATCGGCAGCATTGCTCAGACGAGGATCCGCAAACGAAAAAGGGAAAACAGGCGAAATGCCCTGGAATTGAGGAATGCTATTCTGCAGAAGAGATTTGAGGATAGGAATTCGGAGTCGTAGCACGGAACTTGGCATATAATCTCCGAGTTATACAGCCCTCACAATAGCGGGAGTGGCGAAATGGCAGACGCACTACTTTGAGGTGGTAGCGCCGAGAGGTGTGGGGGTTCAAGTCCCCCCTCCCGCACAAAATTGGGAATTTGAAGGGTTTTTGAACTACTGTCTTCCTGTCTTACCAGCCCAGCAACCAAGCGAAAACCAGAGGCGCGACGATCGTTGCATCGCTTTCTATAATAAATTTCGGCGTATGGATATCGAGCTTTCCCCAGGTGATCTTCTCATTGGGAACGGCACCGCTATAGGAGCCGTAGCTTGTCGTCGAATCGGATATTTGGCAGAAATAACTCCAGAACGGAATGTCGTGCATTTCCATATCCTGATAGAGCATCGGCACGACACAGATCGGGAAATCGCCGGCAATACCGCCACCGATCTGAAAGAATCCGACTCCTTTACCGCCGGAATTCTTTATATACCAATCGGCAAGCCAGACCATATATTCGATACCGCTCTTCATCACCGATGGCTTCAACTCACCTTTAATGCAATACGAAGCAAAAATATTTCCCATCGTCGAATCTTCCCAACCCGGAACAATGATCGGAAGATTTTTTTCTGCAGCAGCGATCATCCACGAATCCTTCGTATCGATCTCATAATGCTCCTTCATCACTCCTGAAAGCAGAAGCCTATACATATACTCATGCGGGAAATATCTCTCGCCTTTATCCTGTGCTTCCTTCCAGAGTTTGTGAATATGTTTTTGGATGCGGCGGAAAGCCTCTTCTTCGGGAATACATGTATCGGTAACGCGATTGAATCCGCCTTCAAGCAACTCCCATTCATCTTTCGGAGAGAGATCGCGGTAATGTGGCACACGCTTGTAATGCGAATGCGCTACAAGATTCATGACATCCTCTTCGAGATTTGCTCCGGTACAGGTGATGATATCGACTTTGCCCTGACGGATCATTTCGGCAAGTGAAATACCAAGCTCGGCCGTGCTCATGGCTCCGGCAAGAGTGATCATCATCTTGCCATTTGCAGCAAGATGCGCTTCGTAGCCTTTGGCTGCATCCATAAGGGCTGCGGAATTGAAATGACGATAGTGATGCTCGATAAATTGTGAGATCGGTCCGCGCATGTATTGTAAGTTCGAATTAGGAAATTAGATGCGAAGAAACAGCTATTCTCAGAAGGCGGTTCGAAATGTGTGTCTTTCTTGGGAAAAAATCCTTTCGCAAAAGTAGGAACAGACTCTACAGCTAAGCTTCCGGGTTTTTTTTCTGAGCAGCCTTCCCAAAAACGCAATATCTACCTCCTGAGCATAACCGGGATTTCTCCGACTTCTCTGCCGGTTTTCACGATGGCTATATACATTCCTGCCGGCATACTCGACGCATTCCAGGGGAAAGTGTGCTCGCCCGCATCAAGTTCGCCGGAAAAAATGTGTGCAACTTCGGAGCCGAGAAGATTCATCATATATACTTGTACATGACCGGATATCGATGATCTATAGTGAATAGTTGTGAAGTTGGAGAAAGGATTCGTAGAAATCCGAATATTATTTGAAACAGATTCTGACTTAATCGACACGCCGGATTGGCCAGTAGCGAACGACTTACCGTTGAGATATATGTACGAGGATGTCACCGCATGGTCTATCATTAATACTATCGTATCCTGATAGACCGTTCCTGAAGTATCGCCCAGAAAACTGACGATCATCGAAAACATTTCACCCGGTTTTAAGGTGTCTGGAACATCGGGCAATAACTGACTGATCGAGAAATGATCATTCGAAGACGTAAGTGCTACGTCGGTGATCACGAGTGTGACACTCGAGTTATTGACGAAATCAATGCGATGAATCCGATTACGTGCGGAGTCGCCACTGAGCGTCACGTTCATCGTTCCCATCCCATTGAAAAGCACTGCCTGCGTATCGCTTGCCGACTCTACGTTGTTAATCATCTCCACAAGCGGACGCCGATAGATACCATTGCCCCCAGTGCCTGCAAAGAGGTCTGTAGATGAGGCTGCAAGGGCA
This sequence comes from Bacteroidota bacterium, assembly GCA_030706385.1. Taxonomy (GTDB): domain Bacteria; phylum Bacteroidota; class Ignavibacteria; order Palsa-1295; family Palsa-1295; genus PALSA-1296. Next base: position 40,060 of record JAUZOQ010000019.1, read on the forward strand.
TTTACCTCAGTACTTGACAATCCCTTATTGAAAGCAGTCCATCTTGCGCCATTGTTGGTGGAAAAAAATACCCCATCACCGGTCCCGGCAAATATACTTGTTCCCACAATGGCTAAGGAACTGACATGGTAGTTCGTCAATCCGTCGTTGACTGCAGTCCATGTTCTGCCAGTATCAGTCGAAAAATAAACGCCGCCGCCGTTCGTCCCGGCAAAAAGGCTCGCGCCTGAATTGGCAAGCGCGCGGATATCCCAATTAGAAGAGGGCAAGCCATTATTGGCCTGGCTCCAGCGTGGCCAGTAACCTGTAAGGTCGGATCGTAATATCCCCATATCCGAAGTTCCAACGAAGAGATTTGCACCCAGGACTGATAATACTTGAATCGAGTTTTGATAAGAGCGCAAACCACTAGTGTCTGCAAACCAGTTCACGCCGTTATCGGTAGAGAAATAAACTCCTTCACGTGATGTTCCAACAAAAATACTTGCACCTGAGGCAGCAAGGCTGATACCGTCAATTCTGCTTAACATCGTCCAGCTTTGACCGTTGTCCTTGGAAATAAAGACTCCACCAGCGGCAGATACAAAAAGGTTCGTTCCAGAGATTCCAAGTGCTCTGACGGGAAACAAGCTGTCATTGGTATTTATCCAGCTTGCACCATTATCGGTGGATTTGGAGATGCCGACGGAGGTTCCTGAAAAGATATTCGCGCCGGAGGCAACAATGCCGGTAACAATAACATTTGTCAAACCACTATTGACAGCGTTCCAGCTTGCGCCGTTATCGGTAGATCGATAAATGCCGGTACCAGCCGTTCCTGCAAAAATATTCTTACCCGAGACGGCAAAGGCTCGGATCGTGGTAGTGGGCAAGCCGTTATGAATAGGAGCCCAAGTTGCTCCGTTGTTCGTCGAACGATAGATTCCACCTCCATAAAATCCGTCATTGGCAGCCAAAATATTCGTACCGGAAGCAATCAGAGTTGTACCGTAAAAATTACCGTAGAGATTGAGCAATAATGACCAGGTTGCGCCATTATCGTTAGATCCCAGTACTCCATCAAAAGTCAATGCGAAGAGATTTTTGCCTGAGACAGCTAATGCCCCAAATTCATTATCCATATTGTACGTGGAAAGGTCATCAACCTCACTCCAGCTTATGCCGTTATCTGCAGATAGATAGAGCCCATCGCTGGTTCCTGCAAAGAGATTCTTACCTAAAGCAGCGAAGGAGAGGATACTGGCATCATTGTACATAAAATCGATTCCACTATCTGCCTCTATCCAGTTAATCCCGTTGTTGGTGGAGCGAAAAACGCCTTTAGGCTCAGCAGCAAAGATATTCGTTCCTATGACAGCAAAGAATTGTACGTCAGGCAGCCCGCTGTCGACCTCTGTCCAACTCATGCCATCATTGGTCGAGCGAAAGGCGATCCCATGAACTCCTGCAAAGAGATTCGTGCCCAGGACTGCGAGTGCTGACACATCAGTATTGGTCAAACCATTTCGGACAGCAGTCCAGCTTGTGCCGTTATCGGATGAACGGAAGATACCAGCATTCATAGTTCCTGCGAATAGATCTGAACCTAAGAAAGTAAGCGCGGTAATATCGCCTCCATACGGACCGGTCTGCACCCATTGGCTAAAGGCCTCGGTGGCTATGGCAGAAGCGAGGTATAAAAATGTGGCGATGATAACGAATTTCTGTTTCATAATTATTTACAGCATTCAGAGGCTGATCAAAGAAGATGTCCAAGAGCTAAAAGATTCCGTGGCGCTGATTATTTGCCCTTTCGTTATCTCCCTCGGAGGAGAGTAGCATGCGGTAGGGAAGGAGGAACATAGAATGAAGTACTCGTCAGTATCCGGCCCGCAATAATTCTTCGGTGAAGGTCTTCATGTAAGTCGGCTTTACGGCTCCGTAGAATTTTGCCGATGGCACGAGTCGTAATTCGCCGAAGCTTGTCGGATCGTTCTGCCGGAAGTTACTCGTTGCCTGAACGGTCACATCCTCAGGATGGGACGGATTATCGATATCATGGACGACGGCTGTGAACCCGATACAAGGAAATTCCAGATCTTCTTTCCGGTCCTTTTTATTTCCGTTCTTTGCTTGCTCATCCTTATCGAACATCATTTCGCTTGACCGATTTTCGAATGCCGTAACTGGATTGGATTCGAAACCCAGGAAGGCGAAGGGGATGCGGATCTTCAGAGTATAACCGGTTACGACTCCGGCCGTCGTATCGCGAGAGAACACGGAGCGAATCGATTTGCCTGCTTCCTGCTGAGCATCGGTTAATCCTGCTGCAGATGAAAGTGTTACTTTAGCAGTACGTCCGCCTACGGCAGGAGCGCTGAAGGTGACATCATAAATATTCGAGTCAGTTTCCGTTCGAAAGTTCGGTACCATTCCTTTTTTTACTTTCGCCAAAAAGCGAGTCGGGCCTTGCCACGTATCGAACCATAAGGAAACTCTATCATTTGCCTCAAGTTTTTCATTTCCTCCGTAGACCTGATCGTCTTCGACAGTAATCGAGAAGTAGAGATAATCGTCATCATAAGCGGCCAGCGCCCGATGAATCGACAGATCCTTATAATCTCGTCTGGCATCGCCGCCTTCAATAATGAACTGCCGCGAAGTATCACCCATATCATGACCGTAACCGGGATAGACGCTTCTCAGTCTGCTATATGCAGGGAAGGTATAGTATCTTGCATCCATCATCATTTGTCCGTCCTTCGTTGCGAAGTAGGATTCCTTGGTGAATAGCGTTTCGTAATCACGATACTTCGAATGTCCCATTGCCTTCGATTTAGGGCTGACGGCGGGAATTTCTTCGTTCTGTGTTTCGAAGTCATCGATCAGAACTACATCGCCGGCATAGACAGTATATCCTTCCTGCATCCAATGCTGATCGTCGGATTTCTGTATGACGGTTACGACCGAGCCTTCCGTCGTTAATCCCACTTCGATCGGAGTCTCGATATAGCTATATTTCTTGCGATAGACATTTTGAAAAGCTTTGTTGCTGTCATTGACCAGGAGGTAGACACTGACTTCGCGGGTGGGGCTATCGATATCGTAGACGGAAATCGCCAGATCAGGCAGCGTATCGTTGGAGAAATCTCCGATGGCAAGACCCCAGACGCGCTGCTCATCGTAACGGATCGGGATCTGATCCCGAAGAGAAGCAAGCATTTGGTTATTAAAAGTCAGAGCGAGCCGATCCCTCAGGCTATCAATAGGCATGCCTTGCGAGAAGGCTGTGTGAGTCAGGATAAGAAGAATTACGATGCTAAAGAATCTTTTCATACGAAGCAAAAATACGGGCTACGGGGAACTTAGCATACCGTAATAACCTATTAATACGTTATCGTTAGGTAACGTCTAACGAAAAAATCACCGAGGAAATTTCAATGAGTCTTGCCGGTATCGCAGGCTCATCCACTTAATTCGACACAATGCCCTATCCGTTCAACGATATAGAGAAAAAATGGCAGCATTACTGGAATGCTCACGAAAGTAACAAGGTCGTGCGTGTTCCGGAGAAGAAAAAGTATTATGTGATGGATATGCTTCCATATCCGTCGGGTTCGGGACTGCATATGGGCCATCCGATTGGATATACGGGATCCGATATCGTTGCCCGGTATAAGAAAATGTCCGGCTTTAACGTCCTGCATCCGATGGGTTGGGATGCCTTCGGCCTGCCGGCAGAGCAATATGCCGTTAAGAACAAGCTTCATCCGCGCACAACGACAGAGCAGAACATCCGGAATTTTCGCGCCCAACTGGATTCACTCGGCCTCGGCTATGATTGGTCCCGTCAGATCAATACGACCGATCCGAACTACTTCAAGTGGACTCAATGGATCTTCCTGAAAATTTACAATTCCTATTTTGATTCGAAAGAAAATAAGGCAAAGCCGATAGCTGATCTTATCGGTAGATTCGATAAGGAAGGTTCTGCGGATTTCACGGCTGCGGAGTGGAAAGCATTTTCAGGTAAGAGGAAATCGGAGATTCTTTCTAAATACCGGCTCGCGTATCTTTCCGAAGCGCCGGTGAATTGGTGTCCCGAACTTGGCACTGTGCTGGCGAATGAAGAAGTTGCCGAGCAGCAGGAGAAAGGCTTTACCGTTGTCCGCCGAAACATGCGGCAATGGATGTTGCGCATCACTGCGTATGCCGACCGTTTGCTCGAAGATCTGAATTTGCTCGACTGGCCGCTTTCGACGATGGAGCAGCAGCGGAATTGGATCGGCAAGAGTATCGGCGCTGAAGTGGATTTTGCATTGCAAGGGCATTCGGGAAAGATCAGAGTCTTCACGACTCGTCCAGATACGCTTTTCGGTGCAACATATATGGTCCTGGCGCCGGAGCATCCGCTCGTGCACGAGATCACTACTGCCGCTGAAAGCGAGAAAGTGAAAGAATACCAGGATCA
>JAUZOQ010000002.1 GCA_030706385.1 Bacteroidota bacterium
CCTTGGTTCTTTTTTCAGGCAGGGATTTGGAGCCGAATCGTTTTTCGATCTTCTGAAGTGGCTTCTGATGGCACTTTCACTTCCGGTCTTTTTTTTGCTCGGCATGCCATTTCTGGAATCATCCCTACGAAATATCCGGAGTGGGTTGAAGTCGAATGCCGATCTGCTGATAGCGATCGGAGTTACTGCTGCGCTATTGCTCTCGATATACAATACCGTCTTCGCAGCCGGTCCGGTGTATTATGAAACTGCTGTTGCTATTCTCGTAATTGTTACTACAGGCAGATATCTGGAAGCAAAGTCACGAGCTCGCGCATCGCAAGCTATCGAAGATCTTGAAAAAAGTATTCCCAAAACCGTTGTTCGTTATCGAGATGGTATTGAATGTGAAATAGAAGTATCGGCATTGATCGAAGGAGATATCATTCTTTTGAAACCTGGAGATACAATTCCTGTAGATAGCGTGGTTCGCAGAGGCACGGCACATGTTAGCGAGGCGATGCTCAGCGGAGAACCGAAACCTCTGTTGAAGCAAACGGGAGATAAGTTGCTAGCAGGCTCTCTCAATTACGATGGAGCGCTTACTCTTGAGGTAGTTCATCCTTTTTCCAAGAGCTACGTTTCTCAGCTCGAGACACTTCTTCTTGAGTCCAAATTACAGCGCGCAAGAATTCAGGTTCTGGCAGATCGCATTTCCGCCGTGGCAGTACCGGTAATTATTGCAGTATCGATCGGAAGTTTTCTTTACTGGTCGATCGCTGTCGATCTTCGTCAGGGGTTCTTTGCTTTCTTGAGTGTCGTGCTCGTTGCATGTCCCTGCGCATTGGGAATTGCAACTCCGGCCGCGCTCTGGATCGCTGTCAGCGAAGCTTCAAAACGCGGAATACTCTTTCGATCGCTTGACTCGCTGGAACGCCTTGCGTCGGTCAGAACGATTTTTTTTGATAAGACCGGTACGCTCACCTCCGGCACGCCTCGCCTTCGTTCGCAAGCAGTAAATAGTGATGTGATCAAGCAGAAGTATGTTGCCGATGAGCTTCACTTGCTTGCGATGATTCGAGAGGTTGCTTCTTATTCACATCATCCGTTTTCCCAGGCACTTGCTGATGCGTTGCCAAAGAATGGCTATAAAGCAGGCGATGTCACGGACTTTCAAGAAATTCCTGCACAGGGGATCCGTGCGAAGATTGATGGATTAAGTATTAGGATCGGTTCGCATTCCTTTGCTGCTTCTAAAAACGAGAAACGGGCAGATGCAAATGTTTGGTGCTCAGTGATGCGAGGGGACGGTCAGTCTCAGGACGCCGTCCTCTTTAATTTTGAAGATGTTGTCAGGCCCGAAGCAATGACCACGATTTCCCAGTTAAAAACTCTTGGATATAATACCACAATTCTTTCCGGCGATCAACCACTGGCCGCGGAAAGAATGGGAAGGGATCTTGGCACAACGGGCATCGGAGGGTTATCGCCACAGGACAAGGTAAATCTCGTTCGCAGCGAACCTCGATCGGTATTCGTTGGTGATGGAATGAATGATGCAGGTGCGATCGGAGCAGCTCAGGTTGGTATTGCCATGGGCCACGGATCCGATCTTATTCGATCGGGAGCGGATGTAATTCTTTTCGACCGTGAGCTGCAGCGTATTCCTCAAACGCTGCAACTCGCGCAGAAGACGATGCGAATCGTTAAGCAAAATCTCTTTTGGGCATTTGCGTATAATATCATCGGCGTTGCATTGGCTGCGATGGGTTATCTTAACCCCATCATTGCGGCACTAGCCATGGCTCTTTCCAGCATCGCCGTTACTCAGAACTCCATGCGTTTAAACGGAGCATTCCCCGCGAAGGAGGAAATCCATGCTTGAGCTTTGGCTTGCATTTCTTGCCGGCACCCTTTCCAGCCTTCACTGCATCGGCATGTGCGGACCAATCATCATGGGCTGCGTTGCACCTCGCCCGATTCAAATTTCAGTTTCAGGAAATTCAGCAGCGTTCGGATCGAAAGCAGTTGCGATCACTCCGCATCTGTTATACAATTCCGGAAGAGTGCTTTCATATTCTATGATCGGTATGATAGCGGGTCTCGTGGGCTCCGCTGCCCTCCTTTCAACCGCTCTTCAAATGGGTTTCAGCATTGCGCTTGGAAGCATGATGATTGTCATGGCCCTTTTTCAATTGAATATCTATCCCAAACTCTTTCGGAAAGAACGGAAAGACTCATTTACAAAGAAGTTTTTTTCGACGATACAGTCATCCAAAGCATCAGAGGCAAAATTCTTGATCGGCTTCTTAACACCGCTGTTACCATGCGGTTTGCTGTATGGCATGGCTGCTCATGCTGCGGTGAGCTCGTCGCCAGTGACCGGTGCGTTGGAAATGGGAGCTTTTGCATTCGGTTCTGTACCTGCTTTAATGGTGACGGGATTGCTCTCCGGAGCTATCGGAGTCCGCATCCGTAAGTACGGCACAATATTCGCCGCAATGCTTTTAGTTGTGATGGGTTTGCTAACCATCGCCCGAGGAGTCGGTATCTACCGCGGAGCGACTCTGCTTCCTTTCGAGCAGCATGTATGCGGCGACACACGCTAAATTTTCACTAACCACTACGATCATGACTACACGTTTCTTCAGTTTAATCGCTCTCATGGCACTGATCGCATTGCTTGCAATCGGATTACCCACGTTTATTAATTCATTCAATACCAATCCATCGGTTACAGCAATCTTCATGACCGGTTTGGTCGTCATCACCATTCTTGCCGGCGCAGTGATGCTGTTACTCTTCGGAGTACTGGGTATCAATGATAAGCCGGCAAAGACGAGCCTCTGAAACGACTTCTTCCACCAATGAAATCCAAATTCCGATCAGGTGTCGTCAGTGCTCGCTATTGGGTCAATGGGCTCATCATTGCTACATTGATAGCCTTACCGCTCTTCCATGTAATCAAATTCGATTTTCTGAACGGGGTATTTTACTTGTTCGGAAATGAAACCACATGGCTGGTTACGGCGACAGGCTTCTTGGGGTTCTGGGCCGGGTCCTACGTTCTGACTCTCCTTGCCGATTACGTATACGGAAGATTGTTTTGCGGATGGATCTGCTCGTGGGGATCGCTACTGAGAACACTGAGTTACACACGGGATGCGGCAAAACGGAAACACCTCTTTGTTCAGGCGCCGCAGGTCTTCACGGTATTGGCAGCATTGGTCTCGACGATCGGCTTACTGAATTGGTTCACCGATATAACAGTACTTTTTCAACCCTCGCATAAGGCATTCGCAGTCTATTTATCTGCATTCCTGGCAATCACAGGTGTATCGACATTTATGCTCTGGAAAGTCGGATTGAAGTTTTGTCAAAATTATTGCCCGATCGGTTGGTATCTTGGTGTGATCTCGCAAAAGCACATGATGCGCATCGATTTTGAACCTGCTAACTGCACACTCGGTGAAGTGTGTGTGCATGATTGTCCAATGGCGCTCGATCCGCGATTGCTGGCTATGGATACGGAGAAAGATTCGCATTCCCAGTGTATCCTCTGCGGTGATTGCCTGACTTCCTGCAATGCATGCGCAGCGAAAGTGCCCGGTGAAAAGCCTCTACAACTGGTTACCAGCTCTCAACCTACTGTCACCATTGATCTTGCAGGAATACTGACACAAATGAGACAAGAGAAAACGGAAAAGCGGAAATTGAAGAAAGAATCGAAAACACGGTCTCTCTCAGAGGTTTAATCGGAAGGTCGCTATTGCTGACTTCTTGCACTTACGTATCCGATTTCTTACTGTAAGGATTCGTGATTTGCCTCAAAGTTGGAAGTTGCGTCAAACTCTTATCATCGAATGCGAGTCCCAATCAAGGTATTCACCGGTCGTGAGTGCTTCATAGGACTGTTTCCACACATTTAAAGGTTGTATTATCACTCCCTATGTCATATTTACGAAATGTGCTCTGATGCAACCATACTCGCCGAGACCCGGCAAACGCCACAACCTTTTCATTATTGCCTTCAAACATTTTCCGACCGGCCTATTAGCCACTGCGATCGGTATAGCGTTTCTAAGTGCACCACTGCTTTATAACCTTTTTCTTGATAACGGATTCGATTCTGTCATTATTCGAGTAGGACTAACCGGAGCGGTGATCGGTATTGTACCTCTGATCTTTTTATACCTCGTCACTCTTCTCCGATCGACAAAGATCCGGGTTCGTTTGGAAGCAGAAGCCCAGGAAGAGTTAGCCATGATTTCCAGTGATCTGGTGGCGCTGCAGGAAAAGGAGATCAAAGAGGAGAAAGAGGTTATCCGGTTGGAACAAGTAGTTAAAGGCGATATCAAAGCTCGAAAGGTCAAAGACGAAAAGGAAAATGAGCGGTGGGATTTGCTTACGGAGTCGCTTCGCCTGCAGAACCAAACCGTGGAATTAGCCTCTGAAGAACGATTACTTGTCGCCCAACAGGTCAAGGATATTAAGGAAGAAGGCGAAGTCATGAGGAAAGGCCTGGCTTCTGACGATTTGGAAGCACGCCATATTAAGGATATTAAGGAAGACAAACGCTGGGATTCGCTTAATGCCCAGATCCGGCAGCAAAATGCAACGGCAGAACTGGCATCTGAAGAGAGGCTACTTGTCGCTCAGCAGGTTAAGGATATTAAGGACGAAGGCGAAATCATGAGAAAAGGTTTGGCCTCCGATGACTTAGAAGCCCGGCATGCCAAGGATCTTAAAGAAGATAAACGCTGGGATTCGCTCAACGAACGTCTTCGGGTGCAGGAAGTGATCGGCCAGCAGCACATCGAAGAAAAGGAGCAGCGCGAAATTGCTCGGCAAGAATATGCCTCGACGCAAAGGTTATCCATTGCACAAGAAATCAAGGATCGTAAGGATGAACGCGACATCGAACGGAAGGAGATTGCATCAGACGAACTGCAAGCCCGCATTGATAAAGATACGAAAGACGAGATTCGGTGGAATGCTCTATATGAACGCCTGCGCATTCAGGAAGAACGCAGTGAAGAGCGTGAACAACGACAGATTCTCAGAGATGAAGAATTTGTGAAGATGCGCACTGAAGATCGGTTGAAGGACCAGTATAAGACACTCTTCGCGAGATTCATAAGAAATTCATCCGACGCGATCCTGAACAATCAGGTCGCCGATGGCACTGCCCCAATTCCCCAAGAGTGGCTAAGGGCACAGCCGGAAATAATCAAGAACCCGTCGCTGGAGGACTTACTCGCGACCTATAATCAGCGATAACACCAAGTTAACATACAATTTTTCTATTCTTATAATGATGCCAAACCCAATAATATTACTACTCGCCGATGACGATAAAGACGACTGCCTCTTTTTCAAAGATGCATTAGGCGAATTGCCGGTAACGGCCGATCTTACCACCGTGCATGATGGCGAGCAGCTTATGCACTTACTCGGAGATGAAACCGTCGTTCCGCCGCTTCCGCACGTTCTATTTCTTGACATTAATATGCCCCGTAAGAATGGGTTCGAATGTTTGGCAGAAATAAAGAATGACGATAGATTGAAAGGACTTCCCATTATCATTTTCTCCACATCCTTCGAACAGGATGTGGTAAACTTGCTATTCAAAAACGGAGCCCAGCATTACATTCGCAAACCGGCAGATTTTTCGCAGCTCAAAAAAGTAATCTATCAGGCACTTCTTCTCGCAACGGAAGACGAACCCGCACAACCAACGCATGACAATTTCGTCCTGAAGGGCGACTTGGAGGCAGTTCAATCATGAAAATAACGAAGACGACGAAAGCCGGCATCCTTCTTCCCGTAGCAGCATCAAGTGCTTCTACGTCTGGCGCTGAGAAAAAGAAGAAATCGGATAAATTGGTCATCGCCAATAAAGAACTTGCATTTCAAAACGATGAGAAGGCAAAGCGAGCCGCTGAATTGATCATTGCCAATAAGGAGCTCGCATTCCAGAACAATGAGAAGGAAAAACGAGCGGCGGAGTTAAACATTGCCAACAAAGAGCTTGCTTTTCAGAATAATGAGAAGAAAAAGCGCGCCGCGGAATTAGGAATTGCAAATAAAGAACTTGCTTTTCAGGACGAAGAGAAAGTGAAACGAGCGGCAGAACTGAGTATTGCCAACAGGGAGCTCGCCTTTCAGAACAAAGAAAAGGAAAAACGTGCGGCAGAATTAAGTATTGCAAACAAAGAGCTTGCATTTCAGAATGATCAGAAAGAAAAGCGCGCCGAGGAATTAGTGATCGCCAATAAGGAATTGGCATATCAAAACCAGGTTAAGGAAAAACGGGCAGCAGAGTTAGTTGTTGCCAACCAGGAACTTGCCTTCCAAAATACGGAAAAGGAAAAACGTGCGGCAGAGCTGAACATCGCCAATATCGAACTTGCCTACCAGAACGATGAAAAAGAAAAACGGGCTGCGGAATTGGGCATAGCCAACAAAGAGCTTGCATTCCAAAATGAAGAGAAAGAAAAACGTGCGGCTGAGGTAAATATTGCCAATAAGGAGCTTGCGTTTCAAAATAAGGAAAAGGAGAAGCGTGCCGCGGAATTAAGTATCGCGAATAAGGAGCTTGCCTTTCAAAACGATCAGAAGGAAAAGCGTGCCGAAGAGTTAGTTATTGCCAACAAAGAACTTGCTATTCAAAATCAGGTAAAGGAAAAACGCTCTGCAGAACTAAATATTGCGAATATCGAACTGGCCTTTCAAAATCACGAAAAGGAAAAACGTGCGGCAGAGCTAAACATTGCCAACATCGAGCTAGCCTACCAAAATGACGAGAAGGAAAAGCGCGCGGCAGAGTTGAGCATTGCCAACGAGGAACTCGCCTTCCAGAACGATGAGAAAGAAAAGCGTGCGGCAGAGCTGATCATCGCCAACAAAGAGCTTGCCTTTCAAAACGACGAAAAAGAAAAACGCGCTGAAGAACTTAGTATTGCGAACAAAGAGCTTCTCGCCTTTACATACGTCTCCAGCCACGATCTGCAGGAACCGCTTCGCAAAATTCAAACATTCGTCAGCAGACTCAGTGCGAATGAGAGCCAAAGCCTTTCAGACAGAGGCAAAGAGTATTTCCTCGGCATTCAGGAATCGGCCAAGCGTATGCAGACATTGATCGAAGATCTGCTTGCTTTTTCTCGCGTGAATACGGGCGAACGCATTTTCGTCACTACCGATCTCAATCTCATTATCGAAGAAGTTAAAAGTGAACTCAAGGAAAGTATTGAAGAAAAACATGCAACGATTGATGTGACAGAAGTCTGTCCGGCAAAGGTGATCCGCTTTCAATTTCGCCAACTTATGCTCAACCTTATCGGCAATGCACTAAAGTTTTCGGACCCGCATATACCACCTCACATAATCATCTCGAGCAAGAACGTCATGGGCCGTGCGATCAATAACGAGAAATTATCGGCAGATAAACCGTACTGTCACATCACCGTTAAAGATAACGGCATCGGGTTCGAAGCGAAATTTACCGATAGAATTTTCGAAGTGTTTCAAAAACTTCACGATAAAGAAGAATATGCAGGAACAGGAATAGGCCTTGCGATCGTGAAAAAAATCGTCGAAAATCATAATGGCATCATTACTGCAACGAGCGAACTCGGCAAAGGAGCCCGGTTCGATATTTACATTCCCGCCTGAAATCCTGCGATAACAACTTTCAACAATAAGCACCCCAATTCACGATGCCATTCTCCAGCAACCAGCAATCGCAGTATATGAGAAGCTTGATAGAAGCCAGTCTCGATCCTTTAGTCGCTATTAGCCCTGAAGGAAAAATTACGGACGTCAATGAGGCTAATGTGAATATTACCGGTTTGCCAAGGGACCAGCTTATCGGAACATTCTTTCACGAGCATTTCACTGAGCCAGAAACAGCACGTGAAGTCTATCGTGAAGTGTTCGCGAAAGGTTTTATCGCCGATTCACCGCTTACGTTCATGCGCGCCGGCGGAAAGTTAACCGATGTCCTGATAAACGGATCGGTATATAAGGATGATCAGGGCAAAGTACTAGGTGTAGTCGCTGTTGCACGCGATGTCACAGCCCAGAAACTACTCTCGAAATATTCTCTTAGCTTGATCGAAGCAAGTCTTGATCCTCTCGTGACGATCAGTTCGGAGGGAAAAATCACCGATATGAATGAGGCAACCGTGAATATTATCGGAGCAAGCCGCCAAAAACTGATCGGTACCGATTTCTTCGATTACTTCACCGCTCCGGATAAGGCGCGGGAAGGATACCAACAGGTATTCGCTAAGGGATTTGTTTCTAATTATCCCCTTACGATCCGTCACACCAACGGGAAACTTACCGATGTCTTATTCAATGGTTCGGTCTATAAGGATGACAGAGGCAACGTACTCGGAGTTGTGGTCGTAGCCAGGGATATCACCGAACAGAAACGCATAGAAACCGAATTGGTTGAGGCTAAAGTTTTTGCCGAACTTGCAACGCACATAGCCGAAGAAGCGGTTAAGGCAAAACAGCAATTTTTGAGCAACATGAGTCATGAGATCCGAACGCCGATGAATGCGATTATCGGGTTTACCAAAGTCGTACTCAAGACTGAGTTAACTGCCAAACAGAAAGAGTATTTGAGCGCCATTCAAATGTCCGGCGATGCACTCATCGTTTTGATCAACGATATTCTCGATCTGGCCAAGGTCGATGCCGGCAAAATGACTTTTGAAGAGACTCCATTTAAATTATCTGCCTCGATTTCTGCAATGCTCCATCTCTTCGAGCCGAAAATGCAGGAGAAAAATCTTGAACTCATCAAACAGTATGATCACAACATCCCGGAAGTAGTGGTAGGAGATCCTGTCCGGCTTCATCAGATCATCCTTAATCTCGTAAGTAATGCAGTGAAGTTTACTGCAAAAGGCACAATTACAGCCCGCGTCCGAATGCTTGCAGAAAACGACGACAAAGTAGTTGTCCACTTTTCCGTTGGTGATACAGGAATCGGGATAGCCGAAAGCAAACTTGAGAATATTTTTGAGAATTTCCAGCAGGCGACAAGCGGGACATCTCGCATTTTTGGCGGGACAGGACTGGGCTTGGCAATTGCGAAGCAGCTCGTGGAAGCTCAAGGCGGTACCCTCACTGCCGATAGCAAACTAGGTGTCGGCTCGACGTTCAGCTTTGACCTGACATTCAAGAAGACAACTGCAAAAGCTGAAACGGAAATAGAGGAAGAGCTACCCTATGCTGCGCAAAACCACAACATCAACGTCTTAGTAGTGGAGGATATAGCACTCAATCAGCTCTTGATGAAGACGTTGCTGGACGATTTTGGATTTAGTCACGATATCGCAGGGAACGGCAAGATCGCTATTGCGAACATGCAGAAGAATCATTACGACCTAGTTCTCATGGATCTTCAAATGCCGGAAATGAACGGCTTCGAAGCAACGGAATATATTCGCAATACACTGAAGTCACAGATCCCGATCATCGCGCTCACGGCAGATGTAACTACCGTAGATATTGAAAAATGCAGATCCGTAGGGATGGATGACTACATAGCTAAACCGGTAGATGAAAGACTTCTCTACAATAAAATCACGAAACTCTTGAAGAAGCCGGCTATAGTCGAATCATCGCTTAATTCTGCGAGACTGCCAGAGCAATCTCCGCAACGATGCACCAACCTTGACTACTTGATTCGCCAGACAAAATCAAACCCGGCACTGATAAAAGAAATGATTCGACTCTATCTCGATCAAACACCGGTCCTGATCGCAACCATGAAAACAAGTCTCCGCGCGCTGGATTGGCCCTTGCTTCGCTCCGCTGCACACAAGATCATTCCTTCATTTGCGATCATGGGGATTAGCCAGGATTATGAAGCCATGGCAAAGAAGATACAAGAATACGCAATCAACCGGGAGAAAGTTGAAGACCTGAATACCATTTTTCTAAAGCTCGAGTCCATATGCAATCAAGCGTGCACTGAACTTGAAGAAGATTTTGCTACCATTGAAGAACGACTAGTTAGCACACTATGACAAACACAAAACAAGTGACGATTTTTATCGTCGATGACGATGCATTATTTCTAAAGAGTCTGGAGATCGAATTTAACCTAAACGCAGACTTCGCGATCAGGGCATTCCCCACGGGAGAGCTTTGCCTTGAGCATTTAGACCTCAACCCCGATATCATTATCCTCGATTATTACCTCAATGGAATCGATGACGGGGCAATGAATGGCCTTGAAACATTAATCAGAATAAAGGCCGCTCGGGCTCATATTCCGGTTATTATGCTCTCAAGTCAGGATAAGATCGAAGTAGCCGTCAACTGTATGCATCATGATGCATTTGATTATGTCGTCAAGAGCGAAACAGCTTTTCTCCGTCTACGAAAGAATATTACCAGCATTTTCAAGTATAAGGAAATTGAAAAGACTCTGGATTGGTACATGGACCGTGCATAACTGCTATGAAGATCCACATTAAATATATGGTCAGTACGCGCTGTAAGATGGCGGTGCGGGACATATTGAGAAACATGAACCTGCACTTTGTGCAGGTCGAGTTAGGTGAAGTCGATATTATGGAGACTCTCACACCGGCTCAGCGCGACCTCATCAGAGCCGAGCTCCGAAAGACCGGACTAGAATTAATGGATGAGAAGAAGGACATTCTCATTGAAAAGATCAAGAATGCTGTCATTGAAATGGTGCATTACACTGAGGCACAACAAGTGAAGAATTTCTCGGATCATCTGGCTGCAAAACTCAATTATGATTATACGTACCTTTCGAATCTGTTTTCCGAGACAACCGGTACAACGATCGAACGCTTCATCATCAATCATAAGATCGAGCGTGTGAAGGAATTACTCGTCTATGACGAACTTTCGCTCACCGAGATCGCCTACCGGCTCCACTATAGCAGCGTGGCCCATCTTTCAAATCAATTCAAGAAAGTAACAGGCCTCACGCCGACATTCTTTAAGCAGCTCAAGCATAAGAGATTGGAAGGATTGGAAAATGTGTGATATGAGCAATTATGGAAACATCCCTATGCCGATGTTGCCATTCCTTGTATCACGAACTAATCTTCTCAGGGAGTAAGTTAAGAGCAAACAAAACAGGCACACTTTATGAAGCTCTACATTAAGTACATGGTGAGCATTCGCTGTAAGATGATCGTAAAAGCCGAGTTGGATAAACTCGGAGTTCATTACTCCTCCGTGGATCTCGGTGAAGTGGAGATCAGGGAGAACCTCAGCTCCGATCAACGGCAGGCTCTGGCCGTCGCCCTAAAAAAACGGGACTCGAGTTAATGGATGATAAAAGGGCGATCTTGATCGAACGAATCAAGAATGTAATTATTGAGGCGATCCACTATTCCGATGAAGCATTGAAAGTCAATTTCTCCGATTACCTCAGCGAGAAGTTGCACTATGATTACACTTATCTCGCCAACCTCTTCTCCGAAGTTGAAGGTACGACGATCGAACACTTCATCATTAAGCATAAGATCGAGCGAGTAAAAGAATTGCTCGTTTACGACCAACTCTCTCTCACGGAGATTTCGTATAGGCTGCATTATAGCAGCGTTGCCCACCTCTCCAACCAGTTCAAGAAAGTTACCGGCCTTACGCCTACCTTCTTTAAGCATCTTAAGCACAAAAGACTCATGGGCTTGGAGGATGTGTGAATCATGTAACTTTTGGTCAAAGTTATGTCACACATTCTCGAGCGTGATTCTCTAATTTTGTAATCAAACTTTTAGTGCATAACAGCATAAAAGGCTTATTCTTGCGGTTTATCCAACGGTAATACCGAAACAAAATGCGTCCTACTGACTAGGCGAATCGAAGGTCCCTTTCATACTAACGACGAGAAAGCCCTGCGCACGGCAGGGCTTTTTATTCGGACATAAGCAGTTTCGAGGCTCCTGAAGGCAATGTGTGAATGATGTAACTTATTTCAAAAGTTATGTAATAGTTTTTGGACATCTCTTGCGTAGCTTTGTAGTGTAGTAATGAGGTTTCTATTCTATACGAATTAAATATCCTCATTGCCGGAATAAATGCCTAATGAAGAAAAATGAAGCCTGCCACATTGGCTTCACACGTCTACCTACATTATGGGACAGACGATGAACACTGAAGAAAGCAGCGAACTACCCGACCACCCGCGCCTTCACTGAACTCTTTCTTTTTTACTCACTGCCGTAAATACGGTTCCGGGCTCATCGAAAGGTGAGCATCACCTTTTTTTTTGTATTAGGAATCGATTAATAAGTAAACACAAATGACACAATTTACAACATTGAAAAAGCAAGCGATTTACCTCGTCGTTTTGATGGCAGTTTGTCTGTTATCCGGCGTTTCGTTTGGACAGCAAGCGCAATCGCCGCAAGCGGGCCCATCAAGGCCGAACTTGGGCACAGCTTCGACATACGCAATATTTACAGGAGGCGGAGCCATCAATAATACCGGTCCATCCGTCATCGTTGGCGATATCGGACAAGATGGTGCATACGCATTTAATGGCTTTCCGCCAGGGACGTATACCGGTACTCTCAATCGAAATAACGGCGCTTCAGCACTTGCGAAATCCGATCTGCTGACAGCGTGGACGACAAATGCCGCAGTACCATGTGGCATAGTCCTTGGCACCGGTATCGTTGACGGACAATCCTTCGATCCGCAAGTATATTGCTCGGGCGGAGCCTCGACAACAACCGGAAACATTACGTTTGATGCTCATGGGGATGGCACGGCAATCTTCATTGTGAAGATCGGTGGACAGCTCGATGCAAATGCAGGAACACACATTCTCTTGGCCAATAATGCTCAATCGAATAATATCTACTGGTTTGTGGATGGAGCGGTAAATGTTGCCGACAACTCTTCATTCAAAGGGACGATCTTCGCTAGAGGGGCGATTACATTTCACGGAACGTCGTCACTAGACGGAAGGGCTCTTGTAGCACCACTGGGCGCGATTACCTTGTCTTCGAATAGCATGATCATTCCTGGGGGCGGCCCGGGGAATAATTTGACCGTGCTTACACCTGCTATGGGAGATTCCATTAAGGCCGGAACAAAGAACTATCAGATCACATGGACTGGAACGGGCATTACTTCAAGAAAAGTGTTCGAGTATTCGCTCGACAGCGGCCTGACATGGAAAACAATCGATACGATTACCGCTGATGTATTCACTCACAAATGGGATATACCAGACACAGTCTCGAACAAAGCGATAGTGCGAATTACCGATCAGAACGGACTGATTGGCTTGAGCGGTGTCTTCATTATAGCTCGTAGTACGAACTCCGGAAGCATTACAGTTATACGCCCCTCGGCAGGTGAAATGATCCCCGGCGGTACACAAAATTATCAGATCACATGGTCCGGCAGCGGACTAACTTTAAACAAGGCCATTGAGCTATCGCTTGATGGAGGTCTAACTTGGAATTTGATTGGAACAACTACCACCGATGCTTTCACCTATAGCTGGAACGTTCCGAACACTCCGTCTACACAGGCGATGATTCGGATCACCGATGATAATAATGTTTCGGGCAAGAGTGGTTTGTTCACGATCACGTCGCCTACTCCCGGAAGTATTGTCATTATCCATCCGGCGGCGGGAGAGGTAATAGCCGGAGGTACTGTCGACTATCAGATTACGTTCACTTCAGTGAATACGACTCAACAAAAAACATTATCGTACTCTCTCGATGGTGGCACGAACTGGAGCTTGATCGGATTCCTGAATTCCGATGCTCAATCATTTTCTTGGGCCAGCGTTCCCAATGTATCTACGACTCAAGCGCTCGTTCGCATAACGGATGCAAACGGTGTCACCGGTACGAGTGGATTATTTACTATCACCATGACTGCAGGAGTCGGCTCCATGAATTCGCTCACGCTGAGCGGCCTCGATTCAAAAAATAATATCGGCAATGCCAAGACCCTTGGCATCAGCTGGACATTTACCCCTGATATCGGTACATCGGTGAAGGTAGAAGTTTCTCTCGACGGAATGATGACGTGGATACAAATCGCCGATAATCCGATCGCCGAACCACAGACCTCATGGACTACACCGAATGCAGGTAACTATAATCCGGTGTTCGTCCGGGTTACCAGCACGAAAGGCATGACTCTCACATCTATCCCATTTTCAATCGGATCGAGTGCTTCGGTATCATCGAAAGCTTCGATGAATGGATATTCGGTTTCAAACTATCCGAACCCAGTACAAGAGGCAACCACTATCACCTTCACAATCCCAGTTGAAAGCGATATCAGCTTGAAACTCTATGACGTGATCGGAAGAGAAGTCGAGAGCCTCCTTACGAGACATTTTGAAGCTGGTACACATAGTATTCCGTTCCATGCTTCACTTCTTGCTCCGGGAATGTATAGCTACCTGCTTCAGGCCGGTTCAACAAGCCTGGTGGGCAAGATGAACATTATTAAATAACATGAGTACCCCAATATAGCATGATAAAACATATGAAAACATTATTAACTTTAACAGTCTCGACATTTATTGTCATTGGCTTCTTCACGCTTAACGGGTGCTCCTCATCGAGCACTCCTTCGAGCACTTCAACGGTCTCCATGGCTGCTGAAACCGATGGCACGAAGGCGACAATAGCATTTCAAAAGAATGCTCAGTCCCCTTCTTCGGGCATTGTTGCTGACTCGGTTGAGATCACTCGTGTGCGCTTTCTTCTGAGCGCCGTGAAGCTTCATATCGAAGGCAACGATACAACGAAGGATGGAGAAATCAAGAGCGGACCGTTCGTTGTGGAATTCACTCCTGGATTTTCCAGAGTATTCGCCACCGTTACTCTTCCGGCAGGAACGTATGAAAAGATCAAATTCGAGATTCATAAATTCCCGTCTTCGATCGATCAAACATACTTGAATGATCCGACATTCACGGACTTCGTCACGAATGAACGATCAACGATCATCATCGAGGGCAGAGTGTGGTCGGCTGGGAGTTCGATACCGGTCAACTTCGTATATAAGAGCCACATTACAGCCAACTTAGAAGCCAAATTTCCGGGCTTGATCACCTTAGACGGAGGCTCCAATGTGACGCTTGCTATGATCTTCAGTCCGATACTAACATTCAAACCGACTTCCGTCTCAGTTCTGGATCCTCGCGATCCGGACAATGCAAAAGACATTGATAGCTTCCTGAAATCGGCAATAAAGGCATTGAAGAAATAACTGGAGCAGGTCAAATACAACCATCCGATCACCATCATCAGAATACCCCTATGAATGAAAGTAATACAGGCGCAGAAGCCAACTCTGAAGAGCCTAAGTCGACTGAAACCATTGAAAGTAAGCCGCTCCAGGACCGAAAGCATGACGAAAAGAAGCCAATAAGGCGGAAGCAAAATCAGATGGTAGCTGAAAAAACCAGTGACATGTATTTCAGCGGGCTGATGTCCGAGTAATCGAACTTTCAGCGAAGATCACCAAACGTCAATTTTGGGATACATAATACTGTGTGTCCCTATTTAGAAACAAATACAATGGATAATTCAACATCAACGCCAATCAGCAATTCAACATCGAATCCGAGTTCAACTTCTCCGAACAAGGAGAATCAGAACTCCACGCCGAAGAGCAACCCCTCTAAGCAGAATATCGGCGGAGATCAGAATAATGAGTCGAAGAAGACCGAAGTCGTAAAGGAAAACAAAGAAATTTCTGCCAACTAACCCTATTTGGCAGACGAATCTGCCTTTTCGGCAAATGTGTGAATAATGTAACTATTTTCTTAAGTTATGTAACACATTTTCGAAGGCAGACTCGTATTTTTGTTCTGTTCACTTTATCGCAGCAAGCTGGATGCGGTCTGATTGGGGAGTCTGACCGTTCCACGAGTCCGTTCCGGATTTATCCGGGGCGGACGGCTTGCGATATTTGAGATGCCTTCAGTTGCCACCACCTATGAGCCTGCATTACGTTTCTCCCACTTGCAAGACTGTAATGATTAAAATCAATGGATACAAACGAAATTGAAAAGTCGAAGGGATTGATCATCGTCGAGATCATCGAGTATGTACCAAATGCTGTTTTGAGCAAAACGATCATCAAAAAGTCGACCGGTAATATCAGCATTATGTCATTCGACACTGGCGAGGGGCTGACTGAGAAAACTTCCCCCTTTGATTCTTTTGCTCAGATCATCGATGGAAAGGCAGAAATCGTCATCGACGGAGTATCGCACTTCCTCGAATGCGGCCAGGGAATCGTTCTTCCGGCCCATTTACCCAATATCTTTAGGGCGAATGAGCGCTTCAAGATGATCATCACCGTTATCAAAAGCGGTTATGAATAAGATTTAAGAATTTGTGAACGAATAATTACGTCAATTAACTAACAATATATTATGGGAAATCTATTATATCTCGTGGCAGTGATTCTTATCATTGCATGGGCAGTCGGATTCGTCGGTTATGGAGCAGGTGGTCTGATTCATCTTCTTCTTGTGATCGCAATTGTAGCCATCATTCTCAGAGTCATTAGTGGCCGGAGAGTCGTCTAAGACATCTGTAAATATCAATTAATCAAACCAATCAATGCGTATGAAAAATCGTGAAGGTGTAATTGTGGGTGCTATAGCTGGAATGGCTATCGGTGCGGCCTTGGGGCTGCTCTTTGCCCCATATAAGGGTACTGTATTACGCAGGAACATAAGACGGAAAGCCGATGACATAGCCGACGAAGTTGGCGAAACGATCAAGGATTCCATTGATGATTTCAGCGATACGATCTCTGAACGATTCGAATCCTTGAAAAGCGACATTAAATCGACCCTCAGCTCGTGAATGTGTGAATGATGTAACAAATAGGGAAAGTTATGTAACACAATCTTAGGCCCACCTTCGTAATTTTGTATGGTAATAAGGCGGGCTGAATAATTGAAAGAAGAAGCAGTCCTCCTGTCGGAAAAACCTGGCGATTAGCATTACGAAGCTACACGGACTTTTTCCTTACGATCATAACTTCTGGTATAAACCGAAGAGAAACGAGTCATCTTACTCGCCCCTTCCTTTTCCACTACTCTTTCTTCCTAACCCGTCATTATGATGGATGGTAAGCACCCGCTTCTTTGCGGGTGATGGTAGACTTTTTTCTAAAAAACAATATATAATGAAAACTCAAAATTCAGTGACTCCGCAGATCGGATCTGAGGGCACAACTCAAACACGTTCTGTGAAGCATGCTCTACAGGGTGTTGCGCTCGCACTCGCTCTTGTTCTATCCTTAGGGACCGCACAGGCGCAGAGCGTTGCCGGACGTATAGCATTCGGTATCGATGCAGGTGGTAATAAATACTATGGCAATTATACCGATAACCAATTTGCTTTTCATGGCGATGCATTTATTAGATGGAATATCTTCGATTGGTTGTCTCTTCATGCGGCCTATAATGCCGGTCAGTTAAAATACAAAACGACGCAGGCCAGCTTCGATTATCAAGGCATCTATGCAACACCGGTTGGAACCGTCAACCATACACGCGTCGGCGGATGGGACCTCATGCTATCGTACAACGTATTCCCGGAACAGACATTTGTACCATACTTCATCGCAGGTATTGAAGCGCTCAACTTTGAACCTAAGAATGCAAATGACGTCTCGCTTCGAAATAATGCGAATGCAGTTTATAGCAAGAATGTCATAGGCGGAGCCTTAGGTGTCGGCTTTGAAATGTATATCTCGGACAAAGTAACGTTTAACGGAAAAGTCTTACTTCATCTGCCTGGAACTGACTGGTTGGACGATTATTCCGATGCGACCAATCCCGCCAATAATATCCGCCAAGATGCATTCTTGACAATGGGATTAGGCTTCAGTTATTACATCTTTGCTCCTCCGATCGCAGCAAAGGCCGATGATGAGTCATCGCGCACATCGAATACAACGAATATCACCAATGTCTACAATACGAATATCATCAAAGGCGATACTGTCTATGTAACAGGCCCTACGGATACCGTATATCTCATGAGACCGAAGGTGAACACGATCTATAACTTCCCGGGTACCTTGTTTATCGTCAATACGGACGAGTTCAACAACAATGAACCGGGCAATATGAGGAATCTCTACAATATTAAGACTCTGGTCAATCAATGCCCGGATCTGAAGGTCGAGATACAAGGACATGCAAGCGACGAAGGTACGGTAGCACGCAATCAAGAGCTTTCCGAAATGCGCGCCAGACGCATCAGGACATGGCTCATTGGTGAAGGTGTTAACCCTGACAAGATCGCAGGTACAGTTGGCTATGGCACGAGCGATAATGCAGTGACCGAACCAAAGAATGCATCTGCCGCAACATTAGAGGCAGCACGCGTCCAAAATAGACGTATCGCTGTCAAGGTTGTACAAACCTGCAAATAAGAATTTACACGTTAAGGTAAATATGACTGTCATGAAATTCAAATTGAAAACACTCGTTCTTGCATTGGTGATCATGGGTATGGTCGTTGGTTTCAGTGCCAACCCTCTTCATGCCCAGGGACCTCAAGGACGGTCATTTGGATTTGGCATTGTCTTAGGCGATCCGCTCGGCGGGACGATTAAGTACTGGACTGCATCGAATGAAGCTCTTGCTGCATCAATTGGGGGAGACTACTTTGGCTCTCCCCGATTGGATGTTGACTACTACTGGCACTTCAATGCGTTCAATTCAAGTATTGTGAAGCTCTATGCAGGTCCGGGCTTAGCTATTGGTTTCGGATCCGGAAGAGACTATCTATGGTATAAGCGCGGACATGACTATTTCTTTTACCGCCAGGAAGGACAAACGGGCTTCGGAGCTCGTGTTCTGGTAGGATTAGATATCATTCCTCGTCGTACTCCGATAGAACTCTACTTGGAAGTCGGGCCTCTCATCGGATTCGCACCGGCATTCGGCGCCTCATTTGATGCGGCGATCGGCATTCGGTTCTATCCGTGATGATACTTCATTGACTCAAGATCCTCTTCCGTCCCCGAGAGTTTAGTCAAGTCTGGTCCTATGAATTAAGAGTGAGAGAGCTCTGCCTTGAGGCAGGGCTTTTTCATTTTCCATGCAGAAATGCGCCGTCCGTGACACATTTTTAGGAAAAAATATTGATAAGTGTAAGCTTTTCATACCCTTCAGCAATCGGCAACTGCCCTTTCCCGGCAGCTATGCGAAATTCGAGTCTGGCATGTAATTTGGTATCCTATCAGTACCCCAAAATAACTCCTTTTCTGAAGATATTTCTTTATTTTGAAAAGACAATTTTCCTTCTATAGAAAAATATCATGAAAACACATACAAAAACGCAGGCAAAAATAGTATTTGCTACTGCGAAACGATTGCATTCTTCGGCGAAGCGAGCCATTGGCATCCTCGCGATTATTTTGAGTCTTTTTCTCACTGTAGGCAGCGCGCAGGCACAATGTGTTGCCGGACGTATCGCCTTCGGATTTGATGGAGGCGGTAATAAGTATTGGGGTAACTTTACTGATAATCAATTCAGCTTTTCAGGCGATGCATTTATTCGTTGGAATATTCTGGATTGGCTCTCGCTCCATGCAGCTTATAATGGAGGACTCGTGCGATTCAAAGCGACTCCGCTTGAGCCCGGTGCGGGTCTGGGTACCCTGAACCACTTCCGGCATGGAGGGTGGGAATTAATGGGTTCGTTCAACGTATTTCCGGATGAAACCTATGTCCCGTATTTTATTGCAGGAATTGAAGCGTTAAACTTCGAGCCTGGTGATGCGAATGATAACCCGTTGAAAAATAATGCCGCGGCAGTCTATAGCAAAAATGTAATTGGTGGTGTGCTTGGAGTCGGATTCGAAATGTATATTTCCGAAAAGGTCGTTTTCAACGGCAAAGTACTTCTCCATTTGACGGGGACAGATTGGCTCGATGATTATTCCGATCCGACCAATTTCAGACAAGATGTATTCCTGACCTTCGGTGTAGGATTAAGTTATTACATCTTTGCTCCACCAGTCGCGCACGCAGTTGTCGCCGCGCCACAGACTACGACGAACGTAACGAATATCTATACGACGAATATTATTAAGAGCGATACTATCGTCGTAAAAGAGACTGATACCGTCTACAGGGAAAAAATCTTGAAAAATACCATCTATAATTTCCCCGGTACTCTTTTCATTGTCAATACCGATGAGTTCAATACGAATATGCCGGGGAATATGCAGAATCTCCATAATATCAAGACGCTCGTTAATCAATGCCCAGAGCTTAAAGTCCAGATTCAGGGGCATGCAAGCCACGAAGGTACTGTTGCGCGAAATCAGGAGTTATCTGAGATGAGGGCGAGGAAGATCAGAAGCTGGCTTCTCGAACAAGGGATTAACCCCGAGAAAATAGTTGGTACGGTTGGCTTGGGTACGAGCGATGATGCAGTCTATGAACCGACTGATGCAACTCCTGCTCAACTTGAAGCTGCACGAATCCTGAACAGACGAATTTCGATCAAAGTGGTCGAAGGCTGCCAATAGAGAGACGGTGAATGAGGTAACGTGAGTCGACTGCCACGTAATCCTTAAGATAAGAATGAGAACGCCCTGCTTGCAGGGCTTTCTCATTTACGCAAGGGATCGGGATCCTGGATGTAGATCACGCTGAGGAATATCGACGCACATAGAATTGTTGGCGGCATGAATTCTGTTCAATCTTGGACATATCCAGACAAAAACTCATGAGTATACATTTGCAGCCGAAACCCGAAGCACGGGCCTCAAGGAAAAGATCCATTGTCAAAGCAGTTACCTATCGAATCGTCATCATCATCCTTGATTTTACAACGATCTACTTATTTACAGGAAAGATCACCATAGCAGTAGGCTTCATGCTTATTAGCAATCTTTATACAACATTTGCCTACTACTTCCATGAACGGATATGGAGCAGCATAGCATGGGGAAGGAAAACAGCCTAGTTTTCTGAAGCAGCATCGAGATGAATAACATCTACTGAATCCCCTCGTTGGCAGTCATTCGAATCGACTAGTTCTACGAAGGCAAAGACAGAATACTACAGCGTGCATACTGCTAATTGAAGATGAGAACAGATACCATCTGATAACATGATGAGGACTGTGACAAAAGCATGACTCCAATGGCCTCCTTTTTATGTATTATTTTCTGACGACCAAAGTTCTTATAACCGGTGTTCCACCCTCGCCGATCAATCGTAAATAATAATTACCCGAAGATAATCCCCCAAGATTTATGTGCAACGAATTCTCCACTGTCGTTCCACTCTTTTGCGAAGTACCCAGACCATCGAGAAGTTCGTAATGCACTAAAGATCCACTATTTCTTAATCTGACTTGAACAGAGTTTCCGGCAGGATTGGGGATGATGCTTGTGATCTCATAAGCAGTTCCTAATCTGACAAATTTCGCAAGAGTAGTCGCGCCACAACCGGTGAGCGTGAAATGTATATTGTTACTATCGGCAAGTGTTAGGAGACAACCCGATGAATGGGCTGCTCCAGTAAGAATAATATCTGTCTCCAACGTATCTGTGACATAAGCTACGCAGCGCAGTTTGCCAATTTCTGTCTCGCCACTGAAACTAAAACTCGGATCGAAGTGCAATGTGACAATGGCACTTGTTTTGTCGATCCGTATAGGATCGGCAATGATGCCGTGTATAGGGTTGAACGCGAAGGGAGTGAGAAGCCGAGTATTGAGCACATATGTGAGAGTGACGGTTGCTAACCCAGGTTGTGCTGGAGTAAGCCAGCTATTGATGAATATCGGAATTTCAAGGGTATCCCCCGCCCTTGTAGAAAGTGGGAAAGGCTTCAAATAGACACTTTCAACGGGGCCAGACGATGGTAACATCGTAAAAACAATACCTGTATCAATAGCCTCATATTCGTCATTCACGAAATGGGCGCGAAGAGTGAATGTTCCGCCTATGGAATTGAAAGAGAAAATCTTCACCAGAATTGAATCAGGTTCGCCGTCACATGCTAAATGATGTTTCCACTCAGCAGAATATTGAGATGTATCCAAGCCATCGATCGTGAAATATTCTAGCAACGAATAATTACAGGAAAGATTTTGATATATGATATTCAGACTTGACGTATCACACGCAGTGGCTCCTTGAGTAAAGTCATGGTCAATTGAAATCCGTGAAGCCAATCCGGAAGCAGAAATTGTGCCATCACCACCATCGGTTGTTTTCCAAAGATTATTATGCGTAGCAAAGAAATCGAAATCACAGGCATAAATTGTCGAGCCACCACCCGTGACAAACATATTGTGAAAATCTTGATCGTCTATTTCATCAAAACTAGGACCATTGACATAAGCCCAGCTCTTTCCTCGATCTTGACTTCGCCACAGGCCGTTCCTACTCGCGCCTTGCTGAAGATCTTGGGCGTCACTAACGTATTGAACACAATTATTCCCCGCAATCCAATCGCCGATTTCCAAAGGCGGTTGGCTTAGAGTATCCCAATGGGCTCCGAAATCTGATGAGTGGACGATAAAAGAGACGTCGTCGTTGCTCAGGTCATTTGGCGTAATAAATGTCCGGAGTATATCTCTGCAATGGGGGAAGGAGAATAATCCTTGTGTGACTGTGGCTTGGTTTGGCATATCCATCTTATGTGACGACCACTCTTTACCATTATTTGTCGAGTAAACAAGCAACATTGTATTTGAACTATCTATGTTCTCTGCAAAAACAACACTATCCTTATTGCCAAACACAAGCGGACTCATTAGACTTGGAACTTGTGTGTTGTCATTGAAATATGTCGTCATTGGAATTATAGTATCCCAAATATTTCCTCGATCACTCGTCATCACGAGCGGCCCCCAATTCAAAGCACCCTTGGAGAGCGAGAACGAAGAAGCAAAACCAAACACTTTGTTGCCGAATGCATATACCGAGCTAAATCGAAGTGGACCGTCGTTATAAATCTTGCGCCAGCTGCTTCCCGTATCCTCTGTTTCATATACGCCGTCGCTGGAAGCGGCATACCCTCGATTTGGACCCGCAAAGTAGAGCTGCTGAATGAAAATATTCCGGTCATCAAAGAAGGGAAGCACGGTCCAATTTGTACCACCGTCAGTCGTCCTGCAAAGGTTTGATCTGATTCTTGAGGTACTGTAGTCGAATATGAACCCTACACGTTGATTCAGGAAATACGGAGTTATTTGCTTGTAGGTGCGAGGAAGCGGAATTTGAGTCCAGTGCTGGGCATAGAGTGATGTGTTCGTGAGAATAAAAAGAACGTTCAAACACAAAACTTTCTTGAAGGATGGAATACTTGTTTTCATCGTAATAACCAAACACGCTCCGTATCCAATTGTTACAAAACGATGGCACAAAACTAAAAAAGTATACTTATATCTATGGTTTGTGGCCTTCCATTTTTTCCTGTTAGGGAGGAGTGAAAAATTTGCTGATAAAAGCGACTCTATTTCTTGAACGTGTTTTTGTGAAAAAGGAAAACTCGTAGTATCGAAGGGAAAAAACTCTGCAAAAAAATTAAACGGGGCGAAAAGAAAGGAGGATATTGTGAAGCGTACCGATTTAGCAAAGACAATGATGGCAAGGAAGTCGCTTTATCTGAGAACCTGATTTTCGCTTATAGGGTTGGTTAGTGCAATCTGAAAGAAGTCAAGTCGATTTTCCCATAGGAGAACGGACTTCCTGCTTTGGTATCAGCCCTTTGCCGGAATTCCATCTTCAGGAAACCCACACCGGGTGCCATATAATCGTCACTTCTCTTATACGGCGATGGAGTAGCATCGGTATAATGATACGAACGATAGGACCCCGTCGGAACCGTTATTAACGTGTCGATAGATGCTACCCGAATGCCTCCTTTCCATGCGAATGTGTCTCCTTTTATTGCATGATATTTCCTTAGCATCTCCCACGTATTGGTGCGCCCATCAACCTGTTCCCATGGTCCGTCAGGACGATTTACGAAAATGAGGTTAAATCCAAAATGAACGAGGTAACGCTGCTCGCCGTTTGTCAGCGTGTCTCTCATTACTGAGTTGGTATCGTATCCCTCGTCCCTAATAACACCCGCAGTATCAATACTGGTACCTCGATATACCCATTGATTGCCCACCGCCAATGGAAGAATCTGCAATCCTCCATTTTTCGACTCGGATGAACTGCTGCAGCTGCTCACGGATACTGCGAACAGCCAGCATATGCAGATCGATAGGGGTAGGGGACGATGGCGGAAAGTATTTATGACATCACTCCTTCACAAATTAGAATGTTTTGATCATATCAATGCGCGACGAGCATTTGGCCGGATTGTACCTTTCCCCCGGTGTGGACGCGAGCAAAGTAGATCCCGTCAGGCATTTCCCTAGCATCCCAAGTGAACGAGTGCTCACCTGCCTCAAGCTCGCCCGAATAAAGCTGTTGGACTTTCGTATCTATAAGATTCACGACATCAACTCTTGCAAATCCATGATCCAATAAAGAGAAAGTGATCGTAGTGGACGCGGATAGCGGGTTCGGATAAACTCGGACATAAGACGCTTCAATTGGTTGTTGTACAGAATTGCCGCCAGCCATTTCCGAGAGCGGACGCCGCCATACACCGGAGCCATAGGTACCCACGAAGAGATCTGTACCGGTCGCGGCGAGTGCAAAGACATTGTTAATCGCCAATCCAGTATTCTCCGGAGTCCAGTTAGCTCCATTGTCGGTAGAAAGGAATACGCCGTTATACAGACTTCCCGCAAAAAGATTGGAGCCGCTACCGACAAGACCATAGATGTGAATATCGGTCAATCCAACATTGATGGCAGTCCAATTTGAACCGTTGTTTGTAGAATGGAATACTCCGGCGTATTGATCGGCGACAAAGAGATCCTTGTCACGTATGACAAAGGTGGCAATATTACAGGCATTCGGCAGGCCGGAACTTGCCGGCATCCACGTTGTGCCATTGTCCGTTAATACGAAAACCCCATTGGTAGTCCCTGCAAAAAGATCCTGTCCGTGTACAGCGAGAGCGGAGGTATACGTTCCAGGCTTTCCGATTGCCTGCCAACTTGCACCATTATTTGCAGACATATAGATACTATCCTGCTGTGTGCCGGCACAGATAATCGATCCGCTTATAGCAAGCGACAGGACGCGGGAAGAAGACGGTAATCCGGTGCTCACAGACTTCCAACTAAGACCACTATCAGTAGAAAAAAATACACCTCCGGCAGCAGCAAAGAGATTCGATCCGCTTGCAGCGAAGGCGTACGCAGTAAAGCCACCTACACTCGTCCAACTATTTCCTTTGTCTGTCGAGAGGTATGTTCCCAACATTTGTGCTCCGGCAAGAAGATTTGATCCGATCACTCCAAACGAT
The DNA here is from genome assembly GCA_030706385.1 of Bacteroidota bacterium. GTDB lineage: Bacteria > Bacteroidota > Ignavibacteria > Palsa-1295 > Palsa-1295 > PALSA-1296. The sequence goes on from JAUZOQ010000002.1 coordinate 25,403, forward strand.
TGCACAGCCGTATTGAGTATGCCGGTATTGCACGATGTCCATATGCGACCACTATCGGTTGAACGGAACATGCCTTGAGCCGTAGCAGCAAAACTGTCCGTGTCAAGGAAAGCAAAAGCCCAAGTCAGGCCTGTCAAATCGACTTTGGTCCAGTTCACTCCGAGATCGCTCGAACGGAACACCCCTGCTCCGTTTATTGATACGAAGATGTTGTTATCACGTATGCCGAGCACATTACAAGAAGCATTCTGTGGCAAGCCGGTATTGACAGCGCTCCAACTTTCTCCGCTATCGGTAGATATTATGACACCGACATCCCGTGTCCCCGCAAAGAGGTTCGGACCACTGACTGCGAAGGAAACAGCGCGAGAAGGAAGAAAGCTAGTCTCGAGAGAAGTCCATGTCGCACCATTGTTGCTGGACATATACATGCCTGAGGCTGTTCCTGCAAAAAGCCTCGTGCCCATTACACCAAGACAATAGATAGGAATGTCATGTGGCAATCCGGAACTAACATTTGTCCAGGTCTCTCCTTCGTTCGTAGAGAGGATCACCCCTACATAATCAATTGAAGCGAAGAGGTTTGATCCGATAATAGCAAAATCATTAATATCGGTAGTAGTGTCCAATGTTGTCCAATGTGTGCCGCTGTTTGTCGAAAGGAAGATACCCTTCGTAGTTCCGGCGTAGAGTTTGGTGCCGATACTCCCAAAAGTAAGGACTGCAGTGCCCGGCGGTAACCCATCGTTAACGGCGGCCCAACTCGTTCCGTCATCTGTCGACTTGTATACACCAAACTTTGTCTCTCCTGCCGAAGCAAAGAGGTTCGTGCCACTAGTAAAAACAGTAACCATGCCACCGCCATAAGGCCCATTCGTCTGCACCCACTGGGATCTTACACCTTGTATTGCGCTCATTGTAAGAAAAAGAATCGAAGTAATGAGAATACCTCTGTTCTTCATACCTTTTGCCTCCTTCTGCCCAAATAAGTCAGATTGACGACCTTGATCGCAATTATGATTTACAAAATATGTACCAATCTAAATTCTCATGTTTTTGATGGGTTACACGATTGTAGACGCCAGGAAGTTATTTAAACGCGTTAATATTCTTGACTCCGGTCGAAATTTAACTGAATATTACCTGGCCGGTTTTCTTGTATTTGACCGAAGTTAGAGATTAGTATCTTTAATACTCAAAGAGGTGCACCCTTTCAATATGCCATACATCAAAATATATAATCGATCTTTTCGATTTTCCCGATTCCTAGCTCACCATGTAAAAGGAAACCTCACGTCCTAGAAAAACCATGGAGTAGATCCTTCACCTTGTTTTCTCGACCTATTTTGAGGTCTTTGCCGATGACATCTCGGATTGAGGCTATACTTGTCTGAGATTTTCTTCCTAGCTTTTCGACGTCCAGCTCAAACTATAGATACTTCTTAAGCATAAACTGCATCCGCAGTTTATCTGCTAAGTAGGGCTTTGTCTCGCCGCCATTAGTTCTTACTTCGCCGACGACATCAAGAATCCTGGACCATAGTTTTTGATCTTCGCCGTTCTTGTTTTATCTTAAGAGCTTCCCGCAGAAAAATATCTGCCTTACCATCTTCAAGGAAATGAAGTGGAACAATCAGACGAAGAAGCGCCGTAATATCTTTGCAAATCGAGAACCTACATAGTCTTCATATCTGAATCCTCCTCCGTCCGTCGATATTATTCTTGCTATTCCTTTCGCCATTGTAAAAGGAAACAACGGATGTTTGTAAATTGTCAATATCAGACGGTCGGATGGTATCTTTTATATCAAGTGAGTACTAAATGAGAACTCAAAATGAGACCTGAAAACGCTATTTTGGTATATTCGAAACATCTGAAACCGCACTGAGACCACCCAAAATTGAAACGAGCGAAATTTCTCCCATGTTTTACTATTTTATTGAAACAAAAAGCGTTACGACGGATATCGTAACGCTTTTAATATTGTTCTTTGATATGCTTTTGTAGTGCTGCCTCGCCAGGACTCGAACCTGGAACCTGCTGATCCAGAATCAGATGCCATACCATTAGGCCACGAGGCAATTATCGTCAAGATTCTGAGCGGCTACATAACGAAGAACAGCATGGAGATGTTTCCCTGGTCTTTAGATCTTACCCAAGCCGGCCATAATAGAGCTCTGTCGAGTACTCGATTCGGACACGATCGCCTTCATTATGCTTCGCATAAATTCTCTGTAAATCCTCCAGCATGGGTTGAAAACGCGGATCACTCGGCGCGGGAGTATAAGATGATGAGAGAAGTCTACCTTTCAATCCTTCAAAATCAAACGCTTGTGAGTTCAGGAAGAGCTGAAGTTTGAAGCCGGTATCCCCGAAAAGCTGTTTAATCCCCTCACCGGCATTGACATGGTTAACCTCTTTATAATCTGTGCCGTACGTATTCAGCAGATCCTCATACTCGACAAGAAACGGAGAAGCGACTGTGTCCCGATTATTCCACAAAAGAACAACCCAGCCGTTTCTTCTCAAGATTCGTCGGAATTCGATGGATGACCGCTCAACATCAAACCAATGAAATGCCTGTCCTGCGACAATATAGTCGATGCTATCATCGGCCAGCATAGTGTCCTCAGCCGTTGCGTTGATACTCCTAAAATTTGGAAATCTATCTAATTGCGACTCGGCAGCGAGGCGCATTGCAGAATTCGGCTCGACTGCATAGACAACGTTACCATTCTTCAAAAACATCTCAGTGGAAATCCCCGTACCTGAGCCAATATCGGCGATGATTGAACTCGGTGAGAGTCCGGTCTCCTCTGCAAGAAATGGAATTACTTCGATGGGATAGTGCGGACGATAACGGATGTAATTCTCAACTCTATCGCTGAATCGCTCGGTGACGTTCATGCACGAATCAGGCCGCTTGTTTTTCGCCGATACGGACAAGAAGCGGCGGAGCTTTACCCTCTACAGCATTCCTGGTGACGATGCATTTTTCTAGTTTCTGATCGTCGGGCAATGAGAACATGAGCTCCGTAAGGACACTCTCCATGATCGAGCGCAATGCCCGCGCACCGGTTCCGCGCTTGACCGCTTTCTCGATGATCGCTTCAAGGGCATCATGCTCAAAGATCAGATCAACGCCTTCCATTGCGAAGAGCTTGCGATACTGTTTGATCAAAGCATTCTTCGGCTCAGTCAGGATCTGCATCATCGCTTCCTTCGAAAGGGCCTCAAGAGCAGTAAGCACTGGAAGCCGACCGATCAACTCGGGAATAAATCCAAACTTCAAGAGATCTTCTTGCTCGACAAAATGGAATACATTTCGAAGATGCTCCGAATCCCTCGAGGGGAATTCTGCACCGAATCCGATAGGATTCTTGTGAAGTCGCTTCTGAATGATCTTTTCCAATCCTTCGAAAGCACCTCCCGCGATAAAGAGGATGTGTTTCGTATTGATATAGACGAGCGGCTGCTCAGGGTGTTTACGTCCGCCCTTGGGAGGAACGCCTGCAACAGTACCTTCAAGTAATTTCAAGAATCCTTGCTGAACGCCTTCTCCTGAAACGTCGCGAGTTATCGAAGCGCTATCGCTTTTTCGAGCAAGCTTATCGATCTCATCGACGTAGACAATCCCTCTTTCCGCCTTTGCCACATCATAATCGGCCGCTTGTAGCAAAGCCGAAAGGATAGATTCAACATCATCGCCGACATAGCCCGCTTCGGTGAGTGTTGTAGCATCGGCTACGGCAAAGGGGACATCAAGGATTCGAGCCAGCGTTCTGGCCAGCAATGTTTTGCCGGTACCGGTAGGACCGACCATGAGGATATTCGCTTTCTCGATCTCAGTATCCTCGAAACCTTCTACACCCAGGATCGTCTCTGACTCAATTCTCTTGAAATGGTTGTAGACGGCAACGGATAGGACTTTCTTCGCTTGCTCCTGGCCTATCACATAATCATCGAGTTCTTTCTTGATTGCTCGAGGAGTAAAATGCGAAATTCCCGACCTCCTGGCACCGGCTTTCGTACTATATTGAGGCAGATGAGCGCGAAGCAGCTCGACATTATTCGCCGAACAGATATCGCAGATGTAGGCAGAGCCATAAGGCGCGCTAATAAGAGTGGTCACTTCATTTGCCGAACGGAGGCAGAACGAGCAGTGGGGTATGCTCTTACTGCCGTCATCCCCGCCGAAACCGCCATTTTTGGGCTTTTTTGTCCTTGTTTTCTTTTCTTCCATACAAGTACTATAACAATGTTGCGTTCCAAATGGGTTGCTCCCCTAGCGGACGGTGCTCTTGAAACGCGCAAGCGCTGTATTGTATATAAAATACCCTCTCTGACTTTCTAATTCAAACCCAAAGGCGTCCTTTTTGAAGCCATCATGCGTTTTGCAATTTCTTTGAATTCGGGCAGATCGCGGATATTTGCGAAATCGGGATCCTTGTTAACCGCTTCGCCTGGGTTATATCCTTTCTCAAAAGATTTCTTTAGCATTTCCAGTGCCGGTTTTATTTCCTTCAATCGAGAATATGTGCACGCAATATTATAGTAGATTACCGGAGGGACGTCGGTTGCTTTCAAGATAAGGGCAATCTGCCGGTGCGCTTCTTCTTTCAGATCGCGGTTGGCAAGGTTGAGCGCAAACTGGACACGCACACCACTGACAGCGGGATTCTTCTCAAGATAGAGCTCATACAATGGTATTGACTCATCAATATATCGATTACGCTTGGCCGTATCTCCGAGTGCTTGGTAGCAATCGATCAGGATTGACCACGCACTAAGATCAGTAATGTTATTTTGTACGGCATGTTCGAGGTAGGTCGCTGCGAGATCGAATTCACCACGCTCATAATAGATGTTACCTAGAAAGGATAGAGCACTGATATTTTCAGCATTTTCCGGTTTCATTTCGGCAAAGAGCTTCGCTTCTTTAATTGCCGTATCCAATTGACCTCGAACCCGCGCAATTGTTGCAAGGACAAAATGCCCCTCGGCAAGCGAGGGATCAATTCGTATCGAGAGCCGCGCCAGGGAGTCCGAAACTTCGAGATCACGAAGTGTATCACCAAGAGCCTGAAATCTCAATAAATATCCCAGCGACCGGAAATATTGAGCATATGCAAACTTTGGATCGAGCTTTACCGCTTCTTCGATATATCCCATTCCTTTCATCAGTTGTGCTTCGGAGCGGATATTATCAAGATAGCCGATTCCGATGAGAAACTTGTTATAAGCTTCAGCGTTCTTCGTGCTCTGATGTGCTGCATTGCTATCGAGGATCCTTTGCTGGACAAGGGATCCCTGTAATTCGAAAGCGATACTTCGCGCCAGCTTCTCCTCAACGGCAAATACATCGTCGACTGTGCCGTCATATTGATCGCTTCGCAAGACCTTTCCGGATTCGGCATTAATCAGCTGTGAGGTGATCTTAATATTCTTGCCTTGCTTCTGTACCGTACCATCGACAACGTACTCTATCCCGAGCTCCTTAGCAATTGCATGCAGATCACTCTTGCGGCCTTTGTACTGCATTGCCGTCTTCCGGTCGATCACTTGCAGCCCACCAAGCCCCGAAAGAGTCGTAATGACCTGCGCCGTAAGACCATCGGCGAAATATTCGTCTTCCTTATCAGAGCTCAGGGATTCGAACGGAAGAACGACGATCTTCTTTATCGGTGTTGCTTTTGCCTTAACTGAGCTCTCCGGCTTAGGAGCAAAGAAGAAGTATCCGGCTGCGATCAACCCAAGAACAAGCATGCCGATGCCGATCTTTGGCCAAATGGATGATTTCCTCGCCGCAGGAAGCGGAGTCTCAGCGATCGTCGTGCTTTCACCAATGAATCTCTTAACTGCTTCATCGATTCTCTCAAAGTCTTTGTAGGGGACTCGCTGAATGCCAGCCAATTGGTACTTCACCTCATGAGTCAATTCTACAGGCTCTAGCTCGATCGGGATGATCTTCTTCTTCTCTTCGCTGGCAAGAGACAGTTCTTTGATGACATTGTGCGATCCGAAGGAGTATGGCGAGAGGAGTATCAGAAACACTTTGCACGACTCGATCGCCCTTACGATCTCGCTGGACCATTGCGTTGCAGCACTAATATTGGTTTCATCGAGCCACACCGAATAACCCCGCTCTCGGAGCCTTTCGGAAAGCTTCGAAGCCTTTTCGCGATCATGGGTGCTGTAGGAAATGAATATATCTGCCATACGTCCGGCAAAGTTACGAATAAATGCAAGGGTATTTGGCCGCAAGCCTTTATTTTCACGATGTTCACCCTATTCCGATTATGTATATTTGCACAAATTCATTACAGCAATGAGTAATCGCAATCCAAATATTGACGCCTACATCACAAAGGCCCAGCCGTTCGCGAAACCCATTCTTCAGCATATCCGCGGCCTCGTGCACAAGGCCTGTCCCGATGTTGAGGAGAAGATCAGGTGGGGCTTCCCGCATTTCGACCACTGCGGGCAAATGATGTGCTCTATGGCAGCCTTCAAACATCATGCCGTCATGGGATTTCCGAAGGCAGAGTTGATGAAGGACGAGAAGCTTCGTGAAAATGCAAGGTCCGAATCCGCCATGGGCCACATGGGACGACTTTCAAACATCAAGGACCTGCCTAGCGATAGAGTAATTATCGCCTATATTAAGGAAGCCATGAAACTCAATGAAGCCGGCATAAAACTTTCTCGGACCTCAAAATCGAAAACACAATCGGAATTACCATTGCCGGATTCCTTGAAAGCTGCACTGAAGAAGAACAAGAAGGCGATGATCGTTTTCGACAAGTTTCCGCCTTCGCACCGAAAAGAGTATGTTCTGTGGATCACCGAAGCAAAAACCGATGAGACACGACAGAAGCGTTTAGACCAAGCTCTGGAATGGATCGCAGAGGGGAAGCCATGGAATTGGAAATACATGAGAAAGTAGGAGTCATCGACTCGTCATTTTATCGCCTGACCTACTGGGTCCAACCATATTCCCCTTCGGAACTTAACCCCTCATTTCAGCAATTAGTAGCTTGCTCATCCAAGAGCAACACCACGCATCACTCTTAATTCGAGACCACTATGAAAACAAGAACAACACGTGTCCTTGTGCCGATGTTGTTGATCGCATTCACTTTCCTGATCGCACATCTTGGCAAGGCACAAAATCTGCCGATTTCTGTAACGATCAACACGGCGCAAAATGTGAAACCGATCAGTCCGCTCATCTATGGTATCAATGCATACGTCTACGATACGGAATGGAAGACGGAAGCCGATTGGAAAGTAGGTCTTGCAAATGTAGCAAGTGGATTAAATGTTGGAGGCCGACGACTCGGTGGAAATACCATGACGAGCTACAATTGGGAAAATGGGTTCTCCAATTCCGGGACTGACTCCCATAATGAGAATAATGATTTTCAGTCGTTCATAACCGGTGCCGGTGGAGCTCCCTATTCTCCCGGCGCTGCTCTAGTGACCTTTCACGATCATTCGATCCAGTTGGGAGCATCTTCGCTTCTCGATCTCCCTTGCGCCGGATTTGTTGCTACAGATGGTGATGGAGAAGTTGTCGCAGGCGATGCTGCTCCATCGGCAAGATGGAAGGCTATCTCTTTCTCCAAACCGGGTGCGCCCGGATCATTTGCGATGTCACCCGATTTAGCCGATAATACCGTCTACATCGATGAAGAACTGAATTTTCTCGTCACAACATTTGGCGCTGCCGGAAGCCCGCACGGAATTCCGGCGTATGAACTCGATAACGAGCCCGGTCTGTGGCATACGGCGCCGTACCAAAACGGACTCAACGGCACGCATCCTCTTCTTCACAAGGATGAAACAACCTGTGCAGATCTATTGTCACGCAACGCTCAACTTGCATCTGCCATCAAGAGGCTTGATCCCAATGCAGCAGTATACGGACCTGCAATGTGGGGGTACCCGGAGTATTACAGTTTCTGGTCCGTCTATGACGGGCAGACTGTTCATCAGCCATCGGATTGGGGGCTTTATAATATCGAACCATATACGACCAACAACACCGGTGATGAATATCGGTACAATCACATGACCTGGGTCAATGCATATTTGGCACAAATGAAATCCGCATCAGATATTGCCGGCAAACGACTGCTGGATGTTTTTTCTGTCCATTACTACGCTCTCGATTCCGATAATCCTGCCAGCCGTGTTCAGGCACCGCGTAGTTTATGGGACCCAACATACGTAGAGAATAGCTACATTACACAAAATGGGAATGGCTTCACCGATGGTCGCGGCTTACAGTTGATCCCGAAATTGCTACAATCCATTGCGGATTTCTATCCGGATACAAAACTTGCACTCACCGAATGGGATTTTGGAGGAAGGCACGATGCCTCCGGCGTGATCGCACAGGCTGATGCGTTGGGAATATTCGGGAAATTTGGAGTCTATGCGGCAGATTACTTTTTCCCTGTTGATGACTATATTGCTGCTGCATTCAGGATCTTCCGTAATTACGACGGCAATAACTCTACCTTCGGTTCAACATCTGTCTCCGCAGAGACCTCCGATATCAGTAAGAGCTCCTCCTATGGGTCATTAGATGACCAGGGCAATTTGCATCTCATCTATATCAATAAAGATCTTGCTCAAGGGGAAGACGTGACGATCACGATTGGTCCCGATCCAAAATGGAATCATGTTACGGCGTACTCCGTCGGCGCTGCATCATCGACGATAACGAAAATTGTGGATATGGATTTTGCCGGAGCAACTGTGAATTTCTCTTCTCCGAGTTCGGCCGTCAGCCATCTGGTATTTACCAAATCAAATTCCGTCGATCTCTCAACGCGGGTGAACCCAAATTGTCGACTTAGTCAAAATCCGTGTCTTGGATCGACAACTTTGTGCGGATCGTCTGCCGAGGCTCAATCCCTTGGCTTCGACATCTTCGATTGCCTGGGGAGATCTTGCGGCTCTCATGTCACAGAAGCGGTGCAAGGATCGTTTTCTCTTCGTATCGATGCTGAACAACTTGCTTCAGGCTCTTATACGATCGCAGGTCATCTTGGCTTAACACCATTTAGCCTGCAACTGCTCGTTTTGCATTGATCATTATAATCGCATTCCATTTTTCACAGGATCTTGGCAAATGAATCTGTAGATTTCGATTGCCGAAAATTCTTACACAACAAACAATGAAACACTTCTGGAAGCCTTCTGCGATGGGGGCAATCGTTGCATTGCTCATCGCGAGCGTTATGTTACCATCCTTATCCTTCGGGCAGCTCATGTTCCGACCGAAACTGATGAACTTTGATACTACTCTTTGTGGAACAAAGAAATGCATGACACTTGTCGTAAAGGACACCGGAAAGACTTCTGTCACCATTGACACGCATGAAGCATTCTTTACTCCGTTCGAACCCTCAGCATCGACTCCTTTCGTCTATCCCCTGACTCTTAATCCCGGAGATTCGGTGAGCTATGATATCTGTTACAGTCCTACCTCGCCTGGAAGTTTTGATACTGTTCGCTCTGTCTTTTCTTACGATGGGACATCTAAAGATACGCTAACAATGATCGGACGCTCGACCGGATCGAATATCTCAATAAACAACTCATCGTTGGACTATGGAGTCATTCAGTTGTTTAATGTCAGCTGCAAGACGGTTACGGTAACTAATACAGGTGATGGAACGCTAAATTTCGATACGATCCGCAATCTGAATCCCCCATACACCGTGCAAACACAACCCCTCTCTCTTTCTCCGGGATCCAGCACCGATATTACAATCTGCTTTACCCCGGCTTTCGGAGGTCCACAGCCTGCAACGATTTGGATCGCATACTATAAATGTGGCACCATCGATAGCATTCCGATCCAACTAACCGGGCAAGGCGCGTTGCCGCCGAAAGTTTCGCTCGGACCGGTTCTGCAGATTCTTAAAGCCCCAACAGATTTTGATACGACACTATGCGGAACGACGAAATGCACAACGGCGTCGTTCACCAATACCGGAAATGCTCCGCTAACGATCACGCAATTTGGTTCGATTACCTTTCCATTTACGCTGAGCGCCAGCACGCAGGTGACTCTGCCCTTGACGCTGCAACCGAACCAAGTGAAAACCCTCGATCTCTGTTATTCTCCATCAGTATCCCCTGCTCTTGATAGTGTCGTTATCCCTTACGTCGCTGACAATCGCGTGTCTCTATCCATCGCGATGTTATTCGACGTTAGTGGTAGCATGAGTATTCAGACAGGCACGCCTGGTGTGACACGAATTCTCGCTGCCAATTCCGGAGGAAAGGTCTTCATCGATAATTTGATCAATGATCCTAGTCGTGGAATAATTGATGAAGCCGCCGTCGTAAAATTTTCCAGCACAATTACGGTAGCACAAACATTCACCACTGACACTGCTCTTCTAAAGAACGCAGTCCCGAAAACGGTAGGCGGCGGCACAAAGCTTTACGATGCCCTCGATACCACAGTTCTGCTCGTAAAAACACGTAACCAACCGGGACGAAGGGTGATCGTACTTCTCTCTGATGGTGATGATAATACCGGCTACGTACCCTTTCGCATCAATAATATCATTAACAGTGCGGCGGGCGACGTTCGCATCTATACAATCGGCATCGGCAATAACCTTTCTGCCAATGGCATAAAAACTTTAACTGACATAGCAAATGGCACCGGTGGGAAAAACTATCTTACCAATAATCCGGATACCCTTGTCCAGATCTATCGGCAGATCGCAATTTCGCTCAGCTCGAATATTCCCGGTAACTTTGTTATTAAAGGGAGATCGGTTGCACCAATTCTCGAAATCGCACCAACTACTATTACTTTTGATTCAGTCAAAGTCGGGAATTCACGCTGTTCATCCCTGACACTACGAAATACCGGCGATGCGGTATTGCGGATGGACACCTTGCCGGCTTCCATAAACGGATTTTCTCTCCAGGCAACAACTCCTCTGATCATTCCACCCGGAGGAAGTGCGAATGTGACTGCATGTTTCCAGCCGACCCGTCTTCGCATTCTCGATACTGGTTTTACATTTACCGTGAATGAATGCCATCCGAGCATTCGGCTTGGTGTTCAGGGAATTGGATACGATAGCGTAATCATTGCTCTGGAAGATACGATTGTTGCGAAACCGGGAAGTGAGGTTCTTATTCCGATTCATCTGCGCTCGAAGATCCCTGCAGAGTATGATGTGAAAAGCCTGGAGATCACTCTCGGCCATAATAAGACGATGCTCTACCCTGAAACTCCCGCAGCTTCGACAACATCGACTGCCACTGCACCTTTCCTTACCGAGTCAGTGGCGAATGTATTCGACGCTTCGACTTCCGGATCTACCAATTCCTATGTTCTTTCAGGCAATGCTATTGCCTCTTTATCCAGCGATACCGTACTCGTTCGCCTCCGTTTCATGGCCTTACTTGGAAATGCTGTGTCAACTCCGCTCTCGATTGTCTCTGCAAAATTTGCTGACGGAAATCCGAAGGTCGGTATTGTCTCATCAGGAATTTTCTCCATTGATAGTCTCTGCTATCTTAATAAACGCTTGATAGACGCAAGTGCCCGGATACGCGGAGCCTTCGATATTCATATCGGGCAAGATCCATCAACTGTCTATCTTGGATTCACCTTGCCGGTCGCCGATCTAACATCGATAACAATTTTTAATCAGATCGGACAAATTGTCTACTCACCGGATCCATCACTTATGCCTGCAGGGCAAAATAGAGCCGTTATTGACTCGCGTTCACTGGGTAGTGGCTTATACTTCATAAAGGTTCAATCGGGTGGACAGATGGATAATGTCTCATTTTTTATTCGCAAATAAGAGAGCATAACCATGAAAAGAAATATCATTCTGAATATCGCTCTTGCATTGTTGCTTCAGTCAGCCATCTGTTTAGGACAATCAGCAGTCCCGGGCTCCATGCAAAATGGCAGTGTGGGATCCTCGAAGCAAATTCGCGATATGATTCTTGATCCTGAGCCTCATAGCGGATGGCTTCTCGGGATCTTCGGAGGCATGGATTACAATATGCATCATGGTGGATTCGCTACAACGGAGGGGTCGATTATTTGCTGCGTTGCAAGTGATGGGACCGGCACCGGCGCTGCGTTAGGAGCCAAAGCTTTTATCCCGCTATCGGACGAGATTTCTCTGACGCCTCGAATCATATATGAAGGACGGAATGGTACGTTCAGTGCTAGTCCTGAAACCTACCCTATACTGGGACAAAATAATACGCAGGAAAATGTAATACTGACCAAACAATTTAAGGCAAGTATCGCAACTGTAGGAGCCGATCTGTTTCTTGCATGGAAAATAACGGACAACGGACTTTATCTTGCCGGCGGTCCTTCCGTCGCAACGATCGTCTCGAAACATTTTATCCAAAGCGAACATGTGGAATCTCCGAGCGGTGTTACTTATCTTGGCGGCTCACCGGATGCGACCGTTCTCGATTCCGACCTCGATATTACCAAATCCGTCCAAGTATTAATAAAACTTGGCATTGGTTATCAAATCCAAGTATCCGATCACTTCACTCTCAATCCTGAAGCACTGTACGGAATACCACTCACAAAATTTTCTAAGACGTACGATTGGGCAGGAAGCGCACTACAATTCACACTCGGAATTCTCTATTCAATATGACGTACAAAATCTTTTCCGCAATTCTTTTTCTATCCGCAGCAACGGCATCGTTTGCTCAGGATTTTGCGAAGTACCCGATAGTCGTAACTCCGATTCCCGGTAATATCAATACTTCTGGCAATGATTACGCGCCTGTGATCGGACCCGATAGATCCGTTCTCTTTACTTCGTTCGAGCGCAATGGCGAGGGATCGGCTACAGGTCAATACTCTGGGAAACCTGATGGTAATGTCTCTGCTCTTACTATCGACGGCACTTCTATTGAAGGTGCTATGAGTATTGCTGCCGATGGAAAAACTGTCGTTTTCGCTGCTCATCGTAGTGATGCAATCGGCGATGCTGATCTCTACATCGGAGAACTTTCAGGCACGAAGATCATCAACGTCGCTAATCTCGGACCAAAGATCAACACGAAAGGATGGGAGTCGCATCCTTGTATATCCAGTGACGGTTCGGTAATCTACTTTTCATCCGATCGCAAGGGCGGGTATGGAAGAACTGATATATGGATGACAAAACGTGATGGAGCAGGTTTCTGGGGCGAACCCGTGAACCTCGGACCATCTGTCAATACCTCAAAGGATGAGCGCTCGCCCTTTATTACACCTGATGGAGGGACGTTGTATTTTTCAAGTAAAGGACATCATGGAAATGGCGGCTACGATGTATTCATGTCCATGAAGAAGGGTGCAACTTGGAGTGATGCAGTAAATCTTGGTCCGGTGATCAATAGCGATCGTGATGAATTATTTTTCTATGCGCCGAAATCATCAGGTACATTCTATTTCTCTTCTTCGAGAGAGGGGGGCAAAGGAGGCCTTGACATTTATTCCGGTACTCCCAATATCTATGGAAGCGGAATGACCCGGCTCGTTATCTCATTCATCGATTCTGCATCTTCCGCGCCTCTTCCGGGAATAGTGACCATTACCGATCTTGAAAGTGGCAGCGTCATTGCGTCGTTAGCGAGTGATGCAACGCAAGATAGTGTCGAGTATATTGTCCCCGCGGGAAGATCGTACCGCCTCGACGCACAGGTTCGCGATATTAATAAATCCGCCATGATCGCAAAGACGGAGGCAAATATCGATCTCCATGAGCGGATCGTTTTTGGTAATATTACTCTGAAGACCGTGGATTTTGGAAAATACGATATTCCGTTCTTCGTCTCCGGCTATTACAGGCCGAATACTTCATCTTCGCTCGCTGAATTATTGGCGCGCCGAGAGACCGATCTCAAGCAAGCGACATATATCGAAGAGATTCATCCGGGTTCGAAGCGATATGAAGAATATGCTTCCTATGCTCAAACTGTCTCTTCGCTTTTTTCAACGCTTTCTACGTCGTGCCTGGAAGATATTCTTCCACAATTTGTTTCAAAAGGATTGCCCTCTGAAGTCATTGAATTCAGGATCACCGGCTATGCCGATCCTAATCCTATCCACGGATCGTATCTTGAGGACCGCGCTGTCAGCTTCGTGGATTCTGCCGGCAACCGCATCACTCTCCAATCCGGAGAAGCCCTCGATAATACGAAACTCTCCGGGCTTCGGGCAGTCTATTCGGCTACTTTCCTTGATTCCCTCATGACGGAGGCGACAAAGTTGCGTCACAACGAATACAACGATCTCAAGGATGAAAAGAAGATTGTTTTCAGATGTGTTGCCGGTGGTGTAAGTTCCGGAGCCGATCAGATGGCGGCAAAGCGTAGAATTCTTGTGGAAGTAATCAGACGCCAGCGAATGATAACGGATGATGATAAGGGATCGATAGGGATGAGGTGAGCTATCTTCTCCCTCGGGCCTCCGACCGCATTAGTGGGGCTGGGGCTATCGGCACATTCTGTGTCTGTTTCGATGCCACTTGCCTCGTCTCGAAAATGGAACACACCGATCTCACTGCTCGTGGGAAAGAATATGTTTCCCCGTATAGTCATCGTTCTGTACGCAATTCTTGGATTCCTAAACAAACCCGCAACACATTTCTTCAAAAAGTGTAAATCCGAATGCGGCTGGGAAACGTATATTTGTAATGAAATTCAGGAGTTATCCCCAACGATCTTCTCTCCTATCACTCCTGTCAACCCAACGACCACCACTCTCTCCACGAGGTGTTCAATAAGTTAGCAGAACCTTCCCCGTTATTTATTAAGAAAGTACCACAATGAAAAATCATCTAGTCGCAGAACAGATGCAGTTCGCTTCAATTTCTATGTTTGTTTCACGAACCATATCGAAGTGGCTTCGCCGAAGAATATTTCCCATTTTGATTGTCATCGCCTCGATTCTTACTTCGCTCAGTACTTCTTCTGCGCAGGTTGTCGAAGGCAGGATTTCCTTCGGTTTTGATGGCGGCGGAAATAAATATTGGGGAAACTTCACCGATAACCTTTTTGGATTTTCCGGTGATGTCTTTATTCGGTGGAATATTGAGGATTGGCTTTCACTACATGCCTCCTATAATGGCGGCTTATTACGATTCAAAGCCACACCAACTGAGCCGGGTGCAGGCCTCGGAACAGTCAACCACACACGGCATGGCGGCTGGGAGCTCATGGCTTCGTACAATGTCTTTCCGGAAGAAACCTATGTCCCCTATTTTATCGGCGGTCTGGAATTACTGAACTTCGAACCAAAAGACGCGAATAATAACTCACTGCCGAACAACGCTGCACAAGCCTATAGCAAGAATGTTCTCGGAGGAGTGCTTGGTGTTGGATTTGAAATGTATATCTCGGATAAAGTTACGTTCAACGGAAAAGGATTACTGCATTTGACCGGCACAGATTGGATCGATGATTATTCAAATCCAAACGATTTCAGACAGGATGTCTTCCTGACTTTCGGACTCGGCTTCAGCTATTATATTTTCGCTCCTCCTCTGCCGGCGAAGACTGAAGTGGTTACGCCGCCTTCCAGCACAACAAATATTACGAATATCTACACTACCAATATCGTTAAAGGCGATACGGTCGTCGTGAGAGAAACCGATACGGTATATAAGGAGAAGGTTTTGAAGGGGACAATCTATAACTTCCCAGGAACACTCTTCATCGTCAATACCGATGAGTTCAACACGAATATGCCTGGTAATATGCAGAACCTTCATAATATCAGAACGCTTGTGAACCAGTGTCCCGAGTTAAAGGTCGAGATCCAGGGACATGCCAGCCATGAAGGTACAGTCGCCAGGAATCAGGAACTATCCGATATGCGTGCGCGGAAAATCAAAGCCTGGCTGATCGAGCAGGGAGTCGATCCCAACAAGATTGTCGGGACGGTGGGTTTAGGTACAAGCGACGATGCAGTGATCGAGCCTACGAACTCAACACCGGCCCAACTCGAAGCAGCTCGCATCCTGAATAGACGTATTTCAATTAAGGTCGTAGAAGGCTGCCACTGAGCTGCCGGAGCGTTTCAAAAGGAAGGGCAATGATCCGTCATTGCCCTTTTTTTGTGCTTCTGAAAGCAAAGCCGTTTGCGAGCAGACTTTTCAGCGGGGGCTATAAAAATACTTCAAGGTTATACTATGCCTGCAGCTTGGGATAATGTGCCACAACCCAATTCTTAAATGCTTCATTGGCTTTCGAGAAGTCGCCATTTGTAAATTCAGCGATCTTTTCTTTGCCATGAATGACTTTGATATCGGCCTGCAGATCCGGGGTTTTCGCATCGCCATGTGTATGTGGAATCTCGGCAAGTTTTTTTGCCTCGGCAATGGCCTGATCGACCGTGCGATTGGCTTGGGCTATCAATGCATCTCCGGAGAACGGCTTTCCTGTCAGGCGTTCCACCAGATCGAAAAACCGTTCGGAGTTTCCGAATTTCCAATATCCGTTCTCAAGTTCAGGTCCGATGTGCGGATTATCGGCGATATAGCCATACTTATCGAGAAAATACTTCCGCGTTTGTTGCACTGCCATTTCAGCAAGAACGTAGCCATGATAGTATGCGCTCGATTCGCCTGCCAGCAAGTGTGGCACAGCGAGAATCGGCCGAGGTGCTGCCGGAAGAGCATACATGCGTTTTTCAATCTCCGAAATGACTCGCTGAATATTCTCCGGTGTCAATTCCGTCTCACGCATTTCATAGATCGCTTTTTCCGCGTAGCAAACTCCAAGCATTCCACGAATAGTTAGCGCGAGAAATGGCTGCTCCTCTCTGATCGCTTTTTCGATCAACTCAAATGGCATGGGCTTGCCATCTTCATTGATTGCATAGGTTTCAAGCCAATCCGCGTCACTGATAACGGAGTCACAAAACATTGACTGCGTCTCAGCGTAGGCAACGGAGGTTGGAGCAAATTCCTGTCCGAAACAGGGAGCATTCATCAGCACGTTTGAAAAGTGTGCAGCATGTCCGCCTTCATGAAAGAGAGTATTGAGCGCTTCTACGCCGGATCCGACTTTATTGGGAATTGCATTGGCGGTAAAATTAATGCGTGCGGGATTCCATTTGCCGTGATTGAAGAAGGAAGGTACGGGCCCGTGCATAAATCCATTCTCGTATTTTCCCTTGCGATCGATCAGATCGAGTGTCAATGCTGCATTGCGGTACTTAATATTCATTGCGCTGAACGATCGCGCCCACCGTTCGAGCGAACGAGAGAAAGGATGGTAGGGGTCCATTTCCTTCGCGAGATCGCCACTGCGATAATACCGGAAGTTCCATGGCTGGCGAGCAGCCTCACCTTTTTCCTTAGCGAAAGCCTCGACAGCTCGTTTGTTTGCTTCCACTGTCTTTACTTCAAGATCATCGAGCAAGACAAATAGTTTTTTCTTCGAAAGTCCTTCTGCTTTTTGAACCTTATAATCATAGTAATCCTCGTAGCCACACATCCTGCCAAGCTCATTCCGTTTCTTCACAATTTCGATGAACCCGTTTGCCAGAACAAAGGGCCCGATAGAAAGCAAGCCTTCGTATGCGGCCTTCCGCATTGCTTCGTCTTTTTCGGAGATGAGCATGTTACTCAGTTCATTCGTGCTTGCAGGAATTTTCTTTCCGGTCTTTGGATCGATGTACCCAAGTCCCATCCCTCCGCGCTTAACCTGCAATTGTCCTTCCAGCTCGATGATTTTCTGTGCAAGAGCCTGCGCCTTCGGATCTTCGATGACGTTCGCATCAAAGAACATTTTCCACCCTTTGAGCGCGATCATTTCATCGGAAGTAGGAGTTGTCTGTTTTTCAAGCTCGCGCAGTTTTTCCAGCTTGCCTGGATCCTGGATGAACTTCGAAACGGCGATCTCTGCATCGGAACACTTTTTCTGACTTTCGGCAGGATCACTACCAAGCCCCATCTTTGCTTCCCAAAACGCATCTTCTTTCTTTGTATGCAGGGCAAGATAGTCCCGTGATAATTGGTCGAGATAAGCAGCTAATTCTGACATACTATAAGGTTTAATTAAGTCGAGGTATAGGAACAGGTATTTGGGAAAGGCTGTTACAATAATTTATTGGGTTCATTATTGCCACGCTAAAATGCTACCCTCAAAATGAAACACATAGCACTGTTCTTACTCCTCCTCATTTCCAGCGAATTATCTGTAGCCCAACTGAAGTGGGAGTGGCAGAACCCTCTTCCGCAGGGGACAATGTTCAATTCTGTTGCAATAACGGACGCAAAGCATGGCTGGATTGTTGGGGGCCAAGGAGCCATTATCTACACCAGTGATGGGGGTACAACATGGGCCATCCAATCAAGCGGGGTGCGCTCTGATCTAAATGGAATCTCATTTATCAACAATAAGTGCGGATGGATTGCCAGTTACGATGGATTTATCATTCATACAACAAATGGTGGCGAGGTTTGGTCAACCCAGCAAAGTGGTCCACTATTTATGGTTAGCGCTATACAATTCATCGACTCAAATAATGGCTGGGCTTCAGGTGGAGGTAGCATTATTATTCATACCACTGACGGCGGCCTTTCTTGGAAGAATCAGACGCAACCTAACAGAGGTAATTTTACCTGTATTTGCTTTGTCGATAAAAATAATGGGTGGGTAGCTAATGATGAAGGGAATATTCTTCATACGAGCAATGGAGGTGACGAATGGTCTTCTCAACTTTTTGGACAAATTCAATTCAGGAGTATTACATTCATCGACTCAAATTCGGGGTGGGCCGTTGGATCATATTGGGATTCTGCTGGAATAGAGGGGGTAATTCTGCATACGATAAATGCCGGGCTGAAATGGGAAATACAAAACACGGTGTTCGGCTCTGAACTTCTCGGAGTTTCATTCATCGACTTAGTAAACGGTAGTGTTGTCGGTGTCGACGACAATGCCGGTACTTCATCAGGTCGAGGTGGACAAATTCTGAATACCACCGACGGTGGCATTAGTTGGCAAAAACTACATGCTGGAACATTTGCTCTTAATGCCGTTGCATTTGTCAATAAGGATATTGGATGGGCAGTTGGGTTTGGTACGATACTTCGTTCTACAGACGGCGGCAAGTCATTTGAAACCCAATCAAACGGAACATTTGAAAAACTTAATGGGCTTTCCTTTGTCGATTCGAATTTTGGATGGGTTGTTGGAAATAATGGCCTAATACTTCATACATCCAATAGTGGGAAGACGTGGATTAGCCAATTGAGTGGGACAACAGATGATCTCAACGATGTCTCTTTCATTGATTCGAACAAAGGTTGGGCAGTGGGTTCAGGTAATTTGAACTTGAACGGCTTCATTATTCACACAGAAGACGGTGGCTTAACATGGGTTAATCAATATACTAAGCATTTTGATAGGTTGTATGGTCTCTCATTCATAGATTCGAGCAATGGCTGGGCAGTAGGGGTACTCGGAACAATTGTCCATACAGTAAATGGCGGCAAAACCTGGATCACGGAGTTGATTGACTCAGTCCAGGGCTTTTCAAGTATCTACTTTTCTGATTCGGATGATGGATGGGCCGTTGGAAGTAGCGGTACGATACTACATACCTCGGATGGCGGGAATTCCTGGCATCGTCAGACCAGTCAAATTTCTGATGCGTTAATGGATGTATTTTTTGTGGGCAAGCAAGATGGATGGGCAGTTAATGCGAACGGGAAGATTATCCATACTAGCGACGCTGGTAGTAGTTGGGAAATGCAACCGAGTGGAACACTGTATATGCTTTCCGGCATTTATTTTCGCGATGCCAAGACGGGATGGTGCGTTGGAGCAAATGGAACACTGCTCAGTACGACAAACGGAGGCGATACTTGGCTACTTGATAGCAGCATTACTGAAAATACGTTATCGGGAATCGCATTTGGTGGCGGCAATAATGGTTGGATCATTGGGGATGAGGGTACGATTCTTCATACTTCGAATGCTAACCCTACCAGTAATGCTTCATATCCGAACTTGCATTCGGAGAGTCCTTCAATTCTCAATTATCCAAACCCTTTCAACTCTACCACCAGTTTCACGTTCGATATTCTTAAGCCAGCTGTTGTAACCATTCGCATACTCAATACACTCGGAATAGAAATGTTTCGAATCGAGTCTCGATACGAGAATGAAGGCACTCACGAAGTTAGATGGGATGCCAATAATGTTCCGAGTGGTATTTATTTCTGTGAATTGCGTAGCGAGACATATTCTAAGGTAATCCGTATTATTCATTTATGAGCTACATTCCTTTCGACCAACTTCCCGATTCGTCCCGTCTGTGGATATTTGCTGCTAACCGTGCCTTGAGCGATGCCGAAGCCGATATGCTTACGCGCGAGATGCAGACATTCTGCAACTCCTGGTTGGCGCATAATACGCCTGTCACCGGAAGTGCCATGATGAAATACAATCAATTTCTTTTTGTAGCGGCCGATGCTGCTTCATTCCCATCAGGATGCTCGACCGATGAGATGATGCGGCGCGTTAGAATCCTGGGTGAAACGTACGGAGTAGAATTCTTCGGAATGCCTCGAGTCCAATACCGCGAGAACGGTACGATCCGTTCGATTAATCGCAGTGACTTTGAAGAGAGTGCTAAAGGAGGGAAGGTCACTTCTGAAACAAAGGTCTTTGATAACACACTCACCACTCTGAAAGAATTTCGAGAAGGCAAATGGGAATTGTCCGCCAAGAATACGTGGCATGCGCGGGCTTTCGATTTTGTGTCTTGATTTTGCTATTCTCGGTTGATACAATTCTTGCTCCCCTCCTCTATTTACGTCGTGACTCATTGACAATATTTATTATTTTTTCTACCATCTCCCCACTTCTCTCCACCGATTTAGTCAATGTTTTCAAGGCCTCCGGAAGTGCAAGAAGTATTTTAAAATATAATTTGCATTTCAGCTAAAATGTGCGTATATTTCACCGAACACCCTAGAAGGCTATCTTACCTAAATCTGAATCACGGAGGTATCACGTTTATGAGTGAAAGTACTACGAAGGAACATTCCCCTATACTGCAGAGCTTCCCCGCTCTCTCCATGGAAGATGAAAGAAACCATTCACTGACAAAAGCTCCCCTGGCATCGACAAATTCCATCACGCAGAGGCCCTTGATAAAAATCACGGATGCAGAGCTTCGTGCCCGAGTTCAGTGGATCCACCATACCACTCCTCACTTCGAGATCTCCTATGACAAGATCTGTCTGCATACCGTGGAGATCGAAATGCTTGCCCAAGTGCTGGAATCTGCATACGGAAGTATCTTTTCGTTAACGCATGAAGGAATTACGGAAAGATTTCCGATTTATCTTACCGACCTGCGTTCACCTTCCTTGATGGGCAGAAGAACATCGACTCATTTCAGTGGCGGTGAGCGGGCGATCTATCTCGTTCGTAACAGTCATGAATCGCTCGATACCGAGTTGATTGCCATGCTTACTCATGCCATGCGTTTTCCTCGCTACATCAAGCACTATGGCATTACACGCGGTTGGGCTTTGATGGAAGATGCGTTCGCCACATTCTTGAGCGGACGTTTGCACGGTAATCCGAAGCATGCCTATCCATTCTATGGCGTAGAGCCGGATATTATTGCCCATTATCTGAAAGAGCATGCCGTTCTGCCGAAGCTCTTCTATTCATGGCATTCTCTGCGCTTTGCATCCGAACTCGAACGACGCGTCCTGGCCGGAGCATTTCTGCTTTATCTCGGTGATACGGCAAGCGATGATCGCGTTGTTGAGTTCTCCAAATACGATAATGAGATCACCGCCGATACATTCAGAGTTTTCTTCTCGAAAAATCTTGAAGAACTAGAAGATCACTGGTCGGAACATCTTCCGAAATCGCTTCTGAGCAATACGGAAACGGAGTATCGTGAAATGATGGAGTACTGGAAGAAAATGATGAGCTGGAGAACAATTTGAAAAATATGTAGCAAGAGCACAGTGTTGCTTAGGACATCTTTTTTATCCTGGCTACAAAAAAACCGTCGCACCTATCCTGTTCGGGATGGGTGCGTTTTTTTTCTTCCAGTCGGAATTCAGGATGTTCAGTGCAGAACCACTCGATCTGTTCTTCGCCTTCTTTATGCAAGAGAGAGCATGTTGCATAAAGCAGTGTCCCACTGGGCTTCACGAATTGGGTATTCGCTTCTAATATAGTTCGCTGCTTTTCGATCAACTCTTCCAGCATTACTTCGGTGAGATTCCATTTAATACTGGGATTGCGGCGCAACGTGCCGGTACCCGTGCAGGGAACATCGAGCATGACGATATCAAAGAAACCCGCTTTATCGGCCATTACGGATTCATACTTGTCCGGTTGAACGATACGGATATTTTGGGCATGACTGCGCACGACGCGCTTTTTTAATTCGATCAATTTGTTTGGATCGACATCGGTAGCAAAGATCTCTCCCTGATTTTCAAGTAAGGATGAAAAATGCAGAGTTTTCCCGCCCGCTCCCGCACAAGCATCGAGTATCTTAATGCGCTTGGAGTGAATATCTGCAAACGGCGCAACAAGCTGGCTTGCCTCATCCTGGATCTCGAACGCGCCGCGTTTGAATGGTGCCAAATCCCATACATTCAGCCGCTTCTGAAGCACTAACCCATAGTCCGATATTTTCGAAAGCTCCGTTTCGATTCCGAGTGATCCGAGTTCTTCCTGAAGCTCATTGCGGCTCGTAATAGCAGTGTTAACCCGAAGCACGGTAGGAGCCTCAGCATTCAGAGATGCAAGGAGAGCTTCGGTATCGGTGTCATATTGATGCTCGATCTCTTTTACAAACCAAAGCGGAAAGGAGTAAAGGATTGATAGTCGCTCGGTCTTCGGCAGAAGGAATAAGCGTTGTTCTTCCCGCTGGCGATCTTCCATCGCAGTGAATACAGCGAGAGGATAATCAGATGCGAATTCATTCGGAAGATTTCGGAGAAGCTGCTGCATCTCCATAGAAGAAATGTTCTCGAAGACGATAAAATATGCTGCAATCACAAGCTCGGCTTTGTGTATCTCGGAAGGGAATGCATCCTGTTGGATCGCTTCCAGTCTCAGGAAATTCTTGATCGAACCGAAGTATGCAGTGGCGATCGCACGTCGATCGCTCGAACCAAGATATTTTCGGTTCATAAAAAAACGGCGCAGCACGGCATCGGCGGGAATAATGGAGTTATTCGCGAACTCGGAATATGCTTCGATCGTATGACCTATCAGACTTGCTTTTTGCATTTAGAGCGGAACTCGTGCCATGGCACTTAGTGAGAGATCGCTCGAGATGCCGCGATCGAGCTTCAACGCCCCAAGCATGGCGATCATTGCAGCATTATCGGTCGAGAGCATCGGCCGCGGCGAGAAGAATCTTTTCTTCTGCTCGTCACAAGTGGTTTTGAATTGTGATCGAAGTAGACTATTGGCGCTGACTCCTCCGACGCAGACAATATCACGAATGTTGCGTTCACGCGCAGCGCGAATTGTCTTCCCCACAAGTACATCGACAACGGCCTGTTGGAAAGAGGCTGCGATATCGGCTGACCGGGTGCTAAGGATTCCCGGATTATCGCGGAGATAGTATAAGACAGAAGTCTTTATACCGCTAAAGCTAAAATCGAACGTCTCGTCATTCATCATCGAGCGTGGGAATTTCACGAACGTCGGATCGCCGCTCTTCGCCGCTCTATCGATCACCGGCCCTGCCGGATATCCCATACCAAGCATCTTCCCGACCTTATCGAAAGCCTCGCCAGCCGCATCGTCCAAGGTCTTGCCAATGACAGAGTAGCGGCCAATATCTTCAACAACAACAAGCAATGTATGTCCGCCGGAAACGACGAGAGCAAGAAAAGGAAGTTCAGGCTTTTCCTCTTCAAGCATTGCAGAGAAGATATGAGCCTCGATATGATGCACTCCGATGAGCGGAACACTGAGGGAAAGAGCCATTCCCTTTGCGAAATTCAGCCCTACCAGAAGTGCTCCCATTAATCCGGGTGCAAAGGTCGCCGCAATTGCTGTGATGTCGTGCGCGGAGACGCCGGCTTTGGCTAGAGCTTCTTCGGCAATGGGGACGATGGATCGGATATGGGCGCGCGATGCAAGTTCGGGGACTACGCCTCCAAATGAAGTATGAAAATGCTGTGATGAAATGATGACGGAGGCAATATCGCGGCCGCGCAGGATCGCTGCGCTTGTTTCATCGCAGGAGCTTTCGATTCCGAGAATTATTCCCTCATTCGGCAGCGATATTTTCACGTGCTCCAATTGCTTCTTGTTCTTTGAAATATTCAACGATCTTCTTCATTGCCGCCAGCCCTACCAGACGCACAAGTTCCGGTTCGGATGTATGCCGGACCCCTTCGACGGAACCGCATTCCTCCAATAGCTTCATTGCTTTCTTCTTTCCGACTCCGGGAATTTGTGTTAATTCCGTTTGAAGGGTTCGCTTGTCGCGCAGCGAGCGGTGAAAGGTTATTGCAAATCGATGTGCCTCATCTCTGATCTGCTGCAACAATCGCAAACTACTAGATGACTTTGGCAGAAGCAGTGAATCAGAACTGCCGACGGTAAAGACCTCTTCCAATCTCTTCGCCAACCCGATCACCGGAATATGCGTCAATTTCAATTCCGTGAGAACTTCATACGCACTCGAGAGCTGGCCCTTTCCACCGTCAATAACGATTAGATCCGGAAGTTCAGCATTATCTTCAAGCAGTTTGGCATACCGCCGGTAGACTACTTCCTTCATGGATGCAAAATCATCTATTCCTGGTACAGTCCTGATCTTGTATTTGCGATATTCGGATTTTTTTGGCTTCGCATTTTCGAAATAGACCATTGAGCTGACGGTTTCCGATCCCTGAAAATGCGAATTATCGAAGCACTCGATATGCCGCGGAGTCTTTTTCAAATGCAGATCACGTTGCAAGGCTTTCAGAACATGGGGTACGAAATCGTCCTGCTTTAATTTTTGGATCTTGATCTCTCCGAGCAGGAATTTGGCATTCGATTGCACCATGGAAATCAGCTTCGCCTTCTCGCCGATCTTCGGCACGATGAGCTTTGGGGGTTTCATTGCCGAGCTATCATCATCGTTCGATAACTCACGAGTCCTTCTGGCAAGCCACGCTTCGAATGTGTCTGGATCGGTTAGCTCGATAGGCAGAAATATTTCTTCCGGAATGAAATCGGTTGCCGAATAATACCGCTCCAGTAATGCCTCCAACACTTCTTCCTGCTCCTTGCCTTCGACGTTGGCAAAGAAAAACTGCTGCTTACCCGTGATCTTTCCGTCCCGAACTTTGAATACGATTCCGCAGGCATCATCTTCCTCGGAGGCGACGGCAAAGATATCGCGATCGACGAGTTCCTCAGTTACCACTTTTTGCTTGCTGACATAATCGGCGAGCACGGCAAGTTGATCACGCTTCTCCGCTGCTTTCTCGAATTCCATGATTGCCGAAAGTCTTTGCATCTCTTCGCGAAGCTCATGCTCTACATCCTTCGTCCTTCCGGAGAGAAGCTGCTTCACTTTCTTGATCATCGAGCCATAATGCTCCTGCGAAACGAGACCCTCGCACGGTCCTTCACATCGCTTAATATGATATTCCAGACATACACGAATCTTCTTTCTGCGAATAAAATCATCGTCGATATCGAAATCACATGTTCGGATCGGGAAGATCTCCCGAAGTGTGCGAATCAGGTAACGCAGGTACAAGGCCTCAGTATATGGGCCGTAGTATTTGGATCCGTCATGCCGCTTTCTCCGAGTCGTAAATACTCTCGGATAGGGTTCATTGGTCACGACCACCCACGGATACGTCTTATCGTCTTTAAGCATGACGTTATACCGCGGCTTCAATTTTTTGATCAGCGTATTCTCCAGGATCAGCGCTTCGACATCGCTATCGGTCAGGAGCAATTCGACATCGGCGATCTTTTCGACCAAGACTCGAAGTTTTGCATCGCCCGTGCCACGACGATAGTTTTGAAAATAGGACCGGACGCGGTTCTTCAGATTTTTTGCCTTGCCAACATAAATGACCTTACCTGCTGCATTCTTGAATTGGTAGACTCCGGGAGATTTCGGAAGGGATTCCAATCTCTCTTCCAATGTAAAATCATCGATGGTAACTGCGAGATGAAATTGCTCGCCTTCGGCTGCTATAGTCAGGGCGTCCTCTTCCTGTTCGGCCTCATCGTCGAACTGAGGCGGATAATCATCGCCGTCGTATATTGGAAGTGGAAAGGTATCTGACATAAAAAGTAGGCAGTTAACAGTGAGCAGTAAACAGTTGAACGGAACAGGGCAGCCATAACTGCCTACTGCTTACTCTCTACTTCTTCTGGCATAATTCTACCAGAACTCCGTTCGTGGATTTTGGATGGAGAAATGCGATCAACATTTCGTGGGCCCCAAGTTTTGGCGATTCATCAATAAGCTGAATGCCTTCGGCCTTCAGTCTGGCAAGTTCACCTGCAACATCATCGACTTCCAACGCCAAGTGATGAATCCCCTCGCCGCGCTTCTCAATAAATTTTGCGATCGGCGAATCCGCACTGGTCGGAGAAGTCAATTCGATCACACTTTCTCCGATCTTGAACGATGCAATGCTGACGCCTTGATCTTCGACTGTTTCATGATGCACGTTCTCGTCACCAAGAAGCTTTTTAAAAAGCGCTTCCGATGCACTGAGATCTTTGACGGCAATACCGAGATGCGAGATACGTTTTGTCATGAGCAGTTTTTCAGTCCGAAGTGGGTAGCCGCTGCCGCTGCATTCTGCTAGCGACTATTAACCAACGACTGTTCTTGTGGTCTCGACAGGACTCGAACCTGTGACACCCAGTTTAGGAAACTGGTGTTCTATCCATCTGAACTACGAGACCTAAAATGCGCGAAAGTCTTAAACATTCTCCACCCCTATAAAGTTGAAAAGGCGGTCATAACCGCCTTTTTCAGAATGCTTTGATCGCTTACGATCTTAAAACCACTTTCCGACTACATCAAAGCCGATCACGAGCAAGAGCGTGAGCATGATGAGTGAGAAGAATCCCAGTAACGAGACGTTGCGCACAAAATTATTCATCAGCTTGCCATAATCCTTTGCAGGCTTTGTGCTCACCTTCACCGGTCCAAGAACTTCGCACTGGCAGCTCAGGCGGTACTTCGGATTATCGCGGATGAGATGGACCTTCTCCATCTTCGTTGGCGGAGTCAGGGCATCGTTGGGATCGGCTGTGACTCGGCACGATGTGCAAAGGCCTAAACCGCGACAGTTCAGAAACTTCATCACATCGCCATAAAGCTCGATGTTATTATCCAGAGCAACCTTGCGGAGATTGCTGCCGATCGGAGCGATGATGATCACATCATCTTCAACAAAAGTCACCGGAGCGTAACCTTCGGGAATCGGAATATCCTTAAGATCGGCATTGACCGTACGGTCTTTGCGAATCTTCTGGTATTCTTCATCAGTTTTTTCCGGATTTTCCTTGAAAAAGGCCGCATAAGCCTCGCTTACCTGGGGCTCGTCATGGTCATGGGCTTTAGCAGGCGGCGCATAGGTAGGAGAGACGGTACCTCCCGATTCTCCAAAGAACCAGTGGGCGACTCCGCCCGGCTTCATGGCCTCTTTATGCCGTTCAAGACTCGATTTTCCGGTAGTATCGTGTGACAATGGCTTCTCCTTATGCTAAAGTTTGGAATGCAAATATAACATGGGAACTGCTAAGGAAGTTTGAAAAGTCTTGCCTCTTAGCTGAGAGTTACCTCCTCCTTTCAGAGAAATCTGCCAACTGGCCGGAAACTTTCTAACCTGCGGACGGAGTTATTCTTCTGTTACTCATCAAGAACAGCTGAGGGACAGGCCCTGTGAAGCTGTAGCAACCGTTGAGATCGAAAGGTCTCAAGTCAAGGTGCTAAATCCTGCCGAAGGGATCCAAAAGGATTCCATTAGGAAAGATGAGCCGAAGTTAAAACCTTATGAAGAGATCACCTCGATCTTTCATGTTCTTGGGTTGTAGCCTATCGGTCGCTTTCCGATAGGTTTTTTCTTTTTAAAGAGAATTCCTGCCGGATCGCACCGTGGAGAAGCAGAGTCTGCATCTCCACAGACCATAAGCATTCACGGCTGTTCGCGATGAGTTAATATTTTCACTTAACCATTCGCAAAACAGTCATGAATATCGAAACAGTAGCTATTCAATCCACAACGCATACTGATAGCCAGTATGGCAGTATTGGAACTCCCCTCTATCAAACATCGAACTTCCGCTTCCGCTCGCCAGGTGTTTCCACCGGTTACGATTATACTCGTAGCGGGAATCCGACTCGCAATACTTTAGAACAGGTACTCGCCGAACTCGAAGGCGGCGCCGGCGCAGTTGCAGTCTCGACAGGAATGTCGGCGATTGCCACGGTGCTTGAACACTTCGATTCCGGATCGCATATTATTTGCACGCACGATTGCTATGGCGGCACGGCGAGGCTTCTCAATCTCTTCAAGGATCAAGGCAAGTTCGAAGTATCGTTTGTCGATCTGAGCGATCCGATCTCTCTTCTTGACTCGATCCAACCCAATTCCCGATGTCTCTGGATCGAGACTCCGAGTAATCCGCTGCTTACGGTAGTCGATGTCGAAGCCCTTGCTGCAATCGCGCACAGTTCTAACCTTCTGGTTTGTGTCGATAATACCTTCCTTTCCCCTTTCAATTTCCTGCCCTTCGAGTTCGGAGCCGATGTCGTCATCCATTCGACAACGAAATGGCTGAACGGTCACTCCGATGTCTGTGGTGGCGCGATCATCTCAAAGACGACGGAGCTGGCGGAGAGATTTAAATATCTCGCCAATGCACTCGGAACTTCGACGGGCGTTTTCGATAGTTGGCTCGTACTTCGAGGTATAAAAACGCTGGGAGTCAGGATGCGGCAGCATGAAGCGAACGCACTGGTCATTGCGGCATTTCTCGAAAAGCATCCGAATGTTTCGCAGGTGTTCTACCCCGGATTAGCAAGTCATCCGACGCATGAACTTGCAAAGCGATTCCAGAAAGGATATGGAGGCGTGATCTCTTTCCGCATCAGAGGTTCGTACGAAAACGAAGTTTGTCATGTCCTCGGCTCGACAAAAATATTCGCTCTGGCAGAATCACTCGGTGGGGTGGAATCTCTCATCGAGCATCCTGCCACAATGAGTCATGCTTCAATGGGCGCCGAGCTTCGCGAAAAAGCAGGAATTACAGACGATATTATTCGCATCTCCATTGGCATCGAGCACATTGATGATCTCCTTGCCGATCTATCTCAGGCCCTCGATTTCTCTTGCTTCGCCGAAAAGCAAAGTGCCTTCACAGCAAAGGAGGAGGTTGTAGCATGAAGAAAGTGGTCGTCGAAAATTATTTACTTGATTGTGGCGAAGTATTGTCGAAGGCAGAATTTGCATACCACACGTATGGAAATCTCAATGCGGACCGATCGAATGCAGTCCTCGTTTTTCATGCGCTAACCGGTAATTCGGATGCAGCGGACTGGTGGGATGGTATCATCGGCAAAGGCAAGCCTATCGATCCGAAAAAGCATTTCATTATTTGCTCGAATTTTCTCGGAAGCTGTTATGGCTCGACGGGTCCTGAATCGATCAATGCTGAAACGGGAACCCCGTATCATGCACGATTTCCGGCGATCACCATAGGCGATATCGCCAGGCAGCATCTGTGCATTCTCGATACGCTCGGCGTGGCAAACGTGGCCATCGGGATCGGCGGATCGATGGGAGGAATGGTGTTGCTGGAGCTTGCAACTCTTGCTCCCGGTCTCTTCAACAAGATCATAGCTATTTCCATAGGTTCATCACATTCGGCATGGCGCATCGCATTTAGCTCCGTTATCCGTAAGACTATCGAGGAGTTCGGCGAGACAGCGGGCGAGATTGGCTTCAAGCAAGGGCTCCATCTTGCGCGACAGATAGCTATGACGACATACCGATCAAGTGCCGAGTTCGATGGACGCTTCGCGCGAGACAGGTCTGAACACATATTTGAGATCGAACGGTATTTAGAGCATCAGGGTGAAAAGATCGTTGCGCGCTTCTCTCCTCATTCCTACATTACCCTAACAAAGGCAATGGAGCTTTACGATATTTCCGATTCGGTGGGCGGTATCGCATCAAATGCCCTCTTTATCGGAGCAACATCGGATATCCTTTACTCCGAAGAAGAGATCAAAGAAACAGCATCCAAGATATCAAAGGCAACTTATCAGTCGCTCGATGCCCCCTTCGGCCACGATTCTTTCCTCGTCGCGCAAGAAAAACTAGCTGATCTCATTCGTCCCTTCATTAAAGAAAAACAAAAACAGGAGATATTCGCATGAATCTAATAATTGATGATCACGAAATTGATAACGAAATTGATAACGAACTTGATGTATCGGTAAGACGATCAACGCAGACACTCCGAATCGGGCTTTTTGGATTAGGTGTAGTCGGCAGTGGTGTCTGGCGAATGCTTCTGGCAAAGCGTGGCGAGTTCTATGATAAATTCGGTATTGATGTGGAGATCGCACGAATCTGTGTTCGTGATATCGCGAAAGAGCGAGACACCGATCTTCCAAAAGATATCGTAACGACTGATGCAAGCACGTTGCTAAACGACGAGACGATCGATGTGATCATCGAGCTAATCGGAGGAAGATACGAAGCACTCGAAGTGATCGAGCAGGCGCTTCGGGCGAGAAAACATGTCATTACGGCAAATAAACTCGTTCTGGCATACGAACTTCCGCGTCTGAGAAAACTTGCCGATCGAAACGGTGTCAATCTATTTTATAGCGCTTCGGTTTGTGGCAGCGTTCCGGTTCTTCGAGCGCTCGATGATCTTCGCATCGGCGATACGATCCTCTCGCTTCAGGGTATTGTCAATGGCTCAACAAATTTTGTACTCACGAGCATGACAAATTCAGGAGTAACCTATGAAGAAGCGCTTCGCGAAGCTCGGACAAGAGGGTTTCTCGAAGCCGATCCTACCTTTGATATTTCCGGACAAGATGCAGCACAGAAATTATCCGTGTTGATCTATCATGCTTTTGGCAGGCATATCACACCAAACGATGTTGATACGGAAGGAATCGAGAATATCACTGCCGATGATATTCTACGGGAATCGAAAAACGGAAATGTTATTAAGCTAATCGCAAGTGCAACGCTCGATGGTTCGGGAGAGCTCAATGTTTCCGTGCGCACAAAAGCGTTGCCCCTCTCGCATGTGTTCGCATCGACATCGGATGAATTTAATGCGCTCGAGATCATCGCCCGTCACGCAGGACCACAGATCTTGCATGGCAAGGGAGCTGGATCCTTCCCGACGGCATCGGCCGTTACAAGCGATGTCGTAGAGTTATTACGCGAGCAATACTAGCGAATTCGTTAATCTTCGATCACTTGCTCGAAAAATTCCTTCGGCTTGCCACAACTGGGGCAGGCCTCAGGAAGCACGGTATTATCGAGATGAAAGACGTGTCCGCAGTTCGTGCATCGCCAAATGAGCACCATAGCATTACCACGTGATTCCGGTGGGGGGATGCTGATATTCTGAGCTTGTTTATTCGGCGTATCCATTGAAATAGCCTTTCTGATTAGGTGTAGATTGTGAAGGGGAGAGAAACATCTTTTATATAAATAATTCTATTGCGAAGATAGTTGCACCTTCTTTTGTGGCAGAAATCTTGCGACTGCACCGGTCACCTCTTTGTCGGAGAGACTGGTGGCTGAGCTATCGGATGTCAGTTTTTTCCACGGAGGTGTCTTCCCATAGGCATAATCACCAAAGACAATTACCGGTGTCCCTTCAGTAGCAACCGTTTTCCGGTCAGCCGATAACTTCCATTGTTCTGCCCAATTATAGATCCATTGAGCATCATCTGCGAGCAGTCTTACACAGCTATGGCTCGCAGGATATCCGGGAAGATCATATTCATGAAGCGATATTCCCTCAAGATTATCCAGATTGAAATACCATTTCAAAACCCAGGCATCATCAACAGTGCTGTGGGTTTCCTTCGATTTCCAATTCGTGTGATAAAGTCCTTCGGGTGTCGGAGTGGCTTTCTTCCCCGTACTCGTCGGTCCCCATTCAACAAGATTTCCATGCTCATAGGCAGCAAAGGCCTGGACTCGGCGCGATACCATGAGCACTTTGGAAACGGAATCCAATGAGTATACTCGAAGAGGAAACGGAGAATAGGTGCTCTCGCTATCGGAAGAATTCGGAACGGCAATGGTCTCGCCTTGCTTGAGATGTTTTAGGTCGCGACGATTGATCTTATAGAGGATCGTCATTTTCTTCGGACCGAGTTCTTCCGTGAGTTCGACCAAAGCCTGTGCCCCTGTCAGCTTATAGGCCTTATAGAGCCCATTCTCCGGTAGTGCTTTTGCAACAACCGTGTCCTTTTTGGGTAGTGGAGCAGTAGTAACTACCGGCGCGGATTTCTTAGATGGTTCTTCCTCTTTCTGTTTCGAGCACGAAACGACTAGAGGTAACAAAAAAAACAAGACGAAGTAACGGCGTGGCTTGAGCATGCAAAATAGGTAGAAATAATAGCTTCTTATCGGATTGGGAAGCCGTGACAACGTAAAAGAACCTCCGTTCAATCCGACTTTTTTTGCCCAAAGATAACAAATCTCGTGAAGCCCCGTATTCCTTCCAGCACCTATTGCAGGGATTCCGAACGCCGGATTTTCCGTTATAAAGCTTTCAAATTCTTACAGAATAACCGTCTTGCACCGATCCATAGCGTCACGTTTGCTGATTCTGGCCGCTTTTAGCGGCTTTCTTCTGGTTTCGGGCAATGCATATTCGCAAAAGCATCCGAAGCATCCCCCAAAAAAACAGAAGGATTCGACTGCCGCTCCCATCTCGATCGGAAAGGTATTGGAGAAAAGCGATTCCCTCGTTGTTACGGAAGTTAATCTCCCTCTTGCTGATTCTGCTGACGATCGGCCGATGTTCAGCCTTGACGGGAATATCATGGTCTTTGGCTCCCGGCGTCCGCCCATGCCCGGTGAAGTCTGGCGCCAGCGGCAAAACCCTCCGTTCAATTGGGATGGCGATATCTACTACCGTGTCTACACCGATACTGGTTGGTCAATACCCATCAATGCAGGTCAGCTCATCAATAATGGCGGCGATCAGAACAATCCCACGATCAGTCCCGGAGGCGATGAAGTTGTATTCGTTTCTAATGGCGGCATTTATCGGTCAAAATTTATTAGCGGCGCACTTCAAAAGCCAGAGTTAATTCCAGGAGATATACAGACGATCTATGCGCAATTGAATCAAGTCCATTTCCAGTATCAACAGACGCTGAGAGCAAAGGTTATTAATGAACTCAACAGCGATTCCGATCTGGTCGATCTTTTTAAGCGCGCACCGGAGACTCGAGACGTCTACTACAAAGAGCGCTTGCTCAACTATCTCAAAGATGATGGAGCGATCAAGTTTTTCGAAGCAATGACGCGCTTCGAAAGCGCTTTCACGCCCGATGGCAAGTACGTCATCTTCAGCGAAAATTTCGGAAAGAAAGGGCAGTACGGATTCGACGGAGACGGTGATGACGATCTATGGGCGCTTTCGATCAGCCCCAGAGGCCGTTGGGACACGGTTCGCGCGCTTAACGGAAGAGTCAACTCTCCGTATTCCGAGTCCTATCCTTTCGCTGCTGCCGATGGCACTACGATCTATTTTTCGAGCAACAGGCCATGCCAGAATTGCCCGATGAATGCCTGGGGCACCGATGATATTTACATGACGCGTCTTGTCGATACAGGATTCACCCAGCCTGTCGCCCTTCCCTATCCGATCAACTCTACTGCCGGCGATTACGGATTGACCATCACGGCCGACGGGCAAACAGCTTACTTCCTTTCCAACAGGACGGGTAAATCGAAATTATATCAAGTCAGGCTTCGCTCGCAGGATTCGGTCTTTACGCCGAAGCCTGTTATCTTGATGCATGGTTCGATCACCGATGCCGTTACAGGAAAGCCGATCCGCGGACAGATCTTCGTCGATGAACTGACTTCCGGCAAGAATACCTTTAGCGTGACTACAAATGATAGCGGTATATATACTCTTGCAATACAGCGCGGCCATCGCATAGGTCTGGAAGCAATGGCCGATGGTCATCTTCCGAAATCCGAGCGCTTCACCTATCCGGCTAGTGGAAAATTCGACAGACGAAAACTCGATTTCCAGCTCTCGCCCATCGAAGTCGGTTCGATGACGGAATTCAAGAACGTCTATTTCGAATCCGGAAAATCCGATCTCCTTCCCGAAAGCAGACTCGAACTTGACCGCGTCGTTGATTTCCTGAAGAAAAATAAGAATGCATCCGTCGAGATCGATGGCCACACAGATGATGTCGGTTCCGATGCATCAAACAATGCCTTGAGCCTTGCCCGCGCCACAAGCGTAATGAATTATCTCTCATCCCATGGCACACGTGCCGATCGAATGACGGCAAAGGGATTCGGAAAAACCAAGCCGCTTAAGAAGGGAACGGACGAAGAATCCAGAGCAAAGAACCGCAGAGTGGAAATGGTGATCTCGGCGTATTCGCAGTAAGAATTGATCTGCATGCAACTTCTCAATATCCGCAATATCCATATTGCTAGTGACCAACTGCTGTCGAATGGCGAACTCATCGTCTTCATTCATGGAGTTGGCGCCGATCGGACTGCATGGAAATATCAACTTCCCTTTTTTCACAGCAAAGGTTATTCTGTTGCAGCTCTCGATATGCGAGGCTCGGGCGATTCCGATGCACGCGACGATCATGGTAATCTGCTTCCAATCTCCTTACATGAATTCGCTCTCGATGTTGATGCTGTCATCGGCGAACTGGGCTATAAAAAAGCACATTGGGTTGGTAATTCAATGGGAGGAGTAATTATTCTCGAAGCGCTGAGCCAGCACCTTCTCTCCGTTGATAAAATTGCATTGTGCAATACATTCGCCTTTCATCCGGATAAGGATCAGATTCTTCCGAGAGCCGAAGCTGCACTCAAGATCAAATCGCTTCCTGATTTTGCCAAAGAGCGCATACCACTCGTACTTCGGACCGACATCGATGCTGCTACGCTAGGTGAAGCTATTTATGCGATGGCACGTAAAGATCCGGAAGCTTATCGTGCATCTTGGCAGGCAACCTGGAGTCCCGATTATCGCGCAATGCTTTCGGGCATCGATCATCCGACACTAATTGTCTCCGGCTCTCTCGATAACATTACCCCCACCAAACTTTCCGATGAACTTGCTGCACATATTCCGGGAGCAAGACACGTTCACATTAGCGGTGCAGGTCACATCTCTAATATGGATAAGCCCGAAGAATTTAATTCGGCACTGGTCGATTTTCTCAAGGAGTAAATAGGACTCATGTATCTCAAAAAATACTTTTTTTCTTTGCGTGCGGAAACTTTTCCCAATGCTATTTCGTAGTTTTAGTAGACGAAAGATTAATCTTTCGAAGCACATACCGAAGCCCTTAATGCCCGCAACAGAGTGAAGATATTCTACTCCGTTGCGGGTTTTAAGTTTTTGGTACGACCGTCGAGAGATCTCCGGTTAACCTCCCTATCCCCTTCAATTATCAATAACTTATTCCCGCTAACTGCAAAAAAAAACGGCGCTATATACCACCTGAATTCTCTCCTTTTCCCCACTCACCAGAAGGAATGAATCCAAAGCGAATTGTAACTTTGCCTGCCACAAAAGCATTTACCTGAAGGACGATTCACCTTTCCGTACTCAGATGATGAGATCAGCAATACTTCTTTCTGCGATATTTGTCCTTGGATTGCTCTCCGGTCAGACGTCAGCAATGAATTCTGTCGCGCGCTTCAAACCGATCGAGATCTTGGTTCCGCATGATGAACGAGGGATTACGAATGTCTGGGACGATGTGACGATCACCGGATTGATCCGCTCCCCGGGAGGCAGGGCGTTCAATGTCGGCGGCTTCTACCATTCGAAAAATCTCTGGATGGTGCGATTTGCTCCTGATGAGATCGGAACGTGGAAATATCAACTCAGCATCAGTGACAAAAACGGACAGAGCGAAGTGATCGACTCGTTCGTATGCATCAATTCAACCGAGCAGGGTTTTATCCGCTTGCATCCGTCAAATCCCAAACGCTGGATCTACTCAGCAACCGGGAATCTGTATTTTGCAGTGGGGTTCGGTGATTGCATGGGCGCACAGCGCGATTCTATTCTTGCAGACGCCGATCTACTCGATGGAGGCTTCCGGCCTAAAGGATATCATGAAGGTATTGCATGGATACTACCCTATAGTCAATATCTTATTTCATACGGTGAGGCTGCTGGTTTCAATATCTATCGGTATAGCGACGGCAACTGTGCCTATTCCATCGTCAAGACTATTTCCCCTTCCGGAAATGATTACGATACGCTTCACTCTCGGTGGACAGATACATTGTTCTCTGCACTTCGGGCCCATGGATTTCGGATCTATATGACGATCCTTGCAACTCCGCGAGGCAATTCCGCCGACAACAATTCTATGGCGGCAACGAAGCGCTATGCCCAATATTGTATCGATCGCTACGGAAGTCTGGTCGATTTCTGGGAATTAGCGAACGAATCGAATCCCGATTCTTTGTGGATCAGCATGGTTGCAAATTATTTTCATGACCATGATCCTTATCACCACTTGGTATCGATGAGCAATGCAACTCCAAATCATCCGGCGATCGATATCATTTCTCCGCATTGGTATTCAAAAGAAGCAGTTGAAAATTCCGATCAGGTAACCGCCGATAATATCAATGCCTACCGTCAGATCCCCAAGCCGGTGATTTTCGGCGAACAAGGCGATGGGGGATGGGATTCTCTTTCGGCAATGCGGCTGCGCGGAAGAATCTGGTCATCTCTCTTCAATTCCGGGACGATCGTATTCTGGAATTCCACGTTCGCCAAGGATTGCCCATGCAATCAATACCTCGGCTGGGAAGAACGGCGGTATGCGCGTGTGCTGATGAATTATGCAACCCTCCTCGATTCCGGCATGCGCCAATTGGCGCCGACAATGATTGCCGGTTTCTACAAGGTTTGGACACTTCGCTCTCCGAGAGTTGAAGCCCTCTATATCAGAAACGACAAAGATGTTTTTCCTAAGGATAATCTTCCATACGTACCCGTCGACATTCCCATCGACGGAGAAGCGATCTGGTATGATGTTCATTCCGGAGATATCCTTCACCGGGAGTCGATCACTGCTGGCATGCATACTCTTCTTCCACCTGCATTCCAAACTGATATTGCGTTTCTCGGAGGAGCCATTACCGAGCCTTCAGCGGAAAAAATGTTTCGTATCGATATCAACCCGCGGACTGAAGAACTCCTGAATGTTCCGATCCAAACTCCGCAGAGCTTTTCTCTCCAGATCACCAATATCGGGAAAGATACCATAACACTCATAAAGAATTGGGTAAGCTCGCCTTCGAAATTATTATCGGTTTCGATCGCTACACCATTTCCTCTCCAACTCCTGCCTGCGCAAAGCATAACGGTACCAGTCCAGTATCTGATGAACGATACAGGTGGAGCGGCAGTAATGCTATCATTCTTACAGAGCGAATCTCCTTCGTGGGAGAATGTTGCGATCTCTGCAACAGGTATGCTGAAATCTTCCGTGACTCCGGCTGGAACCTCACATACCGATCTACACATTTTTCCGGACCCCAGCAATGCATCCTTGAAAATCGAATACGAGTCTGCTGAAGACGCCACAGTGCAGCTAGTTACTCTCGAAGGAAACCTTGCAATGGAAAAACACGCTCATGAGGGAAAGTGTACGTTCGACGTTAGTAAACTTTCAACCGGAACGTACCAGGTTAGGGTAAATTCTGCTTCCGGAAATAACATAAGAAGCGGAAAGGTAGTGATTAGGCATTAGTCACAAGTAGAGCGATGCGCTGATTACAGTACTCCTTGCACATCAACATCGACCGTCACGGTCACGGCAGCATTTGCGTATCGTTTCTGATATAATTCAATAGCTCCGGCAAGCAAGCGCCTGATCTTCTCTCCGCCGGGATCCGAGGATCGCTTATCTTTGATCAGGAGATGCCACCGGTATTCATTGCGAAGCTTTTTTATCGCTGCTTCGGCAGGGCCAAGCAGTTCATAGAACGATCCGGTCTTGGGCAGGAGCGTTCCGAATCCGAATGCTGCTTCACGTACGCTTTGCTCACGCTTGCCGCGAAATTCCACTAAAACAAGTCGCGAAAAAGGCGGATAGAGGGCTTCCTTGCGCAGCAGTATCTCCTCATTATAAAACGATTCATAATCGTGTGTGATCGTATGCCTGATCGCAGGATGTTCTGGCTGCAAGGTCTGAATAAGTACTTCTCCCGCAAGTTCTTCTGTGCGACCGGCACGACCAGAGACTTGCGTTAGCAACTGAAAGGTCCGCTCGGACGAGCGGAGATCCGGCAGAGCAAGGCTGGTATCGGCATTGATGACTCCGACGAGCGTTACGCGAGGAAAGTCCAGTCCTTTCGCTACCATCTGCGTTCCGAGTAATACATCCGACTCGCCGCGCGCAAAAGAAGTCAGGATCTTTTCGTATGCTCCTTTGCGGGCAGTGGTATCCATATCCATTCGTGCAATACGTATAGCGGGAAAAATTTCGCGGAGCTCTTCTTCAACTCGCTGCGTGCCGACTCCACCCAAAAATAATTTCTCGCTTCCACAAGTCGGGCAGCTTTGGTTCTTCGGAGTCGTGAAGCCGCAATAATGGCAGCGCATGTTATTACCGACACTATGCCATGTCATGCTCACGGCACAGTTCGGGCACATCACAACATCGCCGCAATCGGAGCATCCGAGATAGGTCGAGAAGCCACGCCGGTTCTGCAACAGCACGGTACCCTGTTTTTTTGCAAGGCGCTCATCGATGGCATTTTTCAGTTCAAGAGAGATCGAACTTTGTTTTGCTATCTGTTCTTTCCGCATCGGCTTCCTTCGCATGTCGATCGTTCGAACGCTGGGCAGCTTCGCATCGAGGGCTCGCTTTGTCAGCGTGATCAGAGTATACTTTCCCTGAGTCGCATTGTAATAGCTCTCAAGGGATGGCGTTGCACTTCCAAGCACGGCTACTCCGCCGAGGGAATGGGCACGCATGATGGCGGCATCTCGGGCATTGTAGCGAGGAGTCTGATCGTACTGCTTGTATGTGATCTCATGCTCTTCATCGACAATGATCATCTTCAGATCTTTGATCGGAGCAAAGACTGCACTGCGCGCGCCGATAGCGATCTTCGTCTCGCCTTTTGCCAGCATCTGCCATGAAGCATATCGCTCGGCCAGCGACATGCGCGAATGCAAGACGGCGATCTTCGTATAGTTGTCGCTTGAGAGACGGCGTTCGAATCGCTCAATGAGTTGAGGTGTCAGGGAAATTTCAGGAACGAGGATAAGCACTCCATGTCCCGAATCGAGCACTTTCTTTGCAAGGGAAATATAGACTTCCGTTTTACCCGATCCGGTTATTCCATGAAGCAAAAATGTCTTGGCTTCTGAATTTCTGTACGCATCCTCGATGATCTGCGTTGCCTTGCGTTGTTCGGAAGTGAAGGTAAGATTCGCAATATCATGCTCGGCAAGCGGCGCCTTGCGAATGTTATCCGACTTGATCGCTTCATGTTCGAAACGGATAAAGCCACGTTTGGCTAATGCTGCGATCGTTGCGGCTGAAGCATCGGAAGCTTTCTTGAGAAGTTCTACGGTAAATGGCTCATCGGGATGAAGTTGCTTCTGCTGTAACAGTTTGAACAGAACTGACGCCTGTTTCTGCGAACGTTCAAGTTCGAGCAATGCGTGACTGAGCGCATCGGTGTCATTCTCCAATTCATAGGAAAGCCTTACGATGCGATGAGTCTTCGGCTTAGTAAGATTACTGACAGGTTGCTCGATGCGAACGAGGCCTTCGGCTTCAAGTGCAGCAATATGGGCGTATACGCCTTTTAGCTTCGAGCGTTTGGCAAAATGTGAAATGAACACACCATTTGGATATTCGGAAAGCCGTTTTAGGATCTCTGCGCGCTTGGGTGTTCTTTTTTTTATTCTCGCGATCTCTGAGTCAAGATCTTCAGCCGTTACTACAGCCTTGCTTTTTGTCTCCGGCTTAAGCCCTTGGGGAAGCGCGGCCTCAAGCACTTCGCCCCAGGACGAGAGATAGTAGGAAGCGATCCATTTTGTCCACTCCAGGAATTGCTCATCGAAAACCGGTTTGGCATCAAGAATATCGGCAATGGCGCGAATATGCTCGACTCCTTGCGGAGCTTTGTCAGTCAGGCCGACGAGAATGCCTGTTGTTAGTCGCTTACCAAGAGGTACCGATACGCGGGTGCCGATGAGGGCCCTTGTCTCAAATTCGTCGGGAATAGAATAGGTTAGACCTTCAAGTCCGCCGGAATGGTATTTAAAATGCAGAGGCAGCGCAACGACGGCAAATCGCATTCGGTTACTGGCTTTTCGTTGGCCATCGGTCATCGTATAAGGATCTTAGTGCCGAATGAGGATCACACGCTCAGAATTGGCGCAGTTATGACTGCTCTTTCTTTTCGACTTCGGCACCGCCTTTTGCAGCTTGTTCCTTGGCGACATGTTCTAATATCAACTGTCGCATTTTCTCCTCGACCTGTACATGGGCTGTGCCATTAACGATGAGCTCCAGCTCCGGGCAGAATGCTGCGTAGCCCGTTTCGCCTCTGCGACGAATTAAGATCTCGTATTCTTTTCCTCCGACATTCATAGATATGGGTGCCTATAATAATAGGAATAAAACAAGGAAGTTTGCGGGAGTGTTCGGAATTCCATTGCTATTCGGAATTGAAGAGAGATCGCGGCTATTTGGTGATTGCATCCAAATAGAACTGAGGGGCCCTGACAGGGCGGCCCGATAATTTATCTACGAAGACGAGTTTCGTCTCACCTTCGGCAATAACTTCGCTGCCGCGTTTGATCGAGTATAGAATATCGATCTTCGGAGAATCACTGGGAGAGATCGTTGCCGTGACATGAAGTTCATCGTCATACAAGGCACCTTTATAATATTTGATCGAGGCGCTGGCAACAGGCAATGCAAATCCTTTCTCTTCGATCTCACGGTAGGGCAATCCCATTGATCGGAGCATTTCTGTTCGTGCAACTTCGAAGTATTCCAGATATTTTGCGTAATAGACAATGCCCATCTGGTCAGTATCGGCATAGCGAACGCGGAGAGTGATGGTATGACTGGGCACGAATTAGTTTTTCCAAAAACCCATTTTAGCAAACTTCGCAACACGTCGATCTAAGGCAGCACCATCGGAAAATTTCTCGTTCTTTCTCAACAGTGTGATCTCCTCTGTTAATACATGTTTCATTCTTTCGTACATTGCCTGAGGATCCTGATGAGCACCGCCGAGCGGTTCGGCCACGATGCGATCGATGATTCCGACAGAAAGCAGGTCAGGCGCTGTCAACTTCAGTGCTTCGGCAGCTTGTTCCTTGTTCGACCAATTGCGCCATAAAATCGATGAGCACGATTCCGGCGAGATAACGGAATACCAGGAATTCTCCAGCATTAAGATCCGATCGCCAACTCCGATGCCTAGCGCTCCGCCGGATGCGCCTTCACCGATAATGCAGATAACGACGGGCACTTCAAGCTTCGACATTTCCAGAAGATTGCGAGCGATTGCTTCTGCCTGACCGCGTTCCTCCGCTTCGATCCCTGGGAATGCTCCCGGAGTATCGAGAAAACACACAATAGGCTTCTGAAATTTTTCGGCAAGCTTAAACAAACGCAAAGCCTTTCGATACCCTTCGGGATTCGGCATTCCGAAATTTCTGTAGACGTTCTGCTTCGTATCCCGGCCTTTCTGATGCCCGACCCACATGACGCTTCCGACTCCTTCGAGTGTTCCGAAACCTCCGACTATCGCCGGATCGTCTCGCACTCCGCGATCGCCGTGCAGTTCGATGAAATCCGAAGTAAGTGCTGTAATATAATCGAGCGAATACGGCCTATCGGGATGGCGGGCAAGCTGAACGCGCTGCCAGCGATTGAGATTTTCGAAGATCTGATGCCGGAGCTCTTCAGCTTTTATTTCCATCGTTGCGATCTCATCGGAAAGATCGACGCTCTCGCCTAAAGAACGCATCTCTGCGATCTTCTCCTCAAGTTCGGCAACCGGTTTTTCAAATTCTAAGATCGTTTTTGCCATTGTCAATGATTATGTGGTGAGATTATCGTCATCGTACTTCACAAGCACGAGACGTCATGCTGCGACTTCGTACCGGCTTATTTCACCGAGAATGTCACTTTCAATTCCACTTTCTTCTTGATCTCTTGGGGATTGATCGCAGCGGGGCCGCGGCGCTCCTCCTCTTCGCGGCCGAAGCCCATGGCTTGTGCACCGCCGGCAGATTCCGAGTCACTGACGGAGATGATCTCGCCTAGCGATCCGCCCATTTCCCTGGCGAGTCGGCCTGCTTCCTCGCGGGCATCTTCGATCGCTTTTTTCACCGCTTCGTTCTTCAGCTTCTCTTTGTTGGAGACGTCGTATCCTTCGATCGAAATATTATTTGCCCCGGCCTGAGTTCCTGCATCGAGCACGACAGGAAGCGACTTCAGATTCCTGACCTTCACCTGATACGTTGCCATCATGTGATAGCCTACAAGCTTTGGCGGCGCGCCGCCTCCGGAAGAATAGTCATAGGTCGGATTCAGCGCAAATGAGCGCTGCTCGATATCTTCAGGTGAAACTCCGGCATCGCCGAGCGACTTCATGAGACGCGATGAGTTTTCATCCGATTGCGCAAACACGGTCTGCGCTGTATTGTTCTGACTTGTCAGCATGAGGGTTACGATCGCATAATCAGGTTTTGCCGAAACCGATCCGGCTCCTGAAACCGTGATCGTGCGCTGAGCAAAAAGAGAGATCGGGACCAGAAGCAGTGCAAATACTGCGATCGAAACACGAGTTAGAGTTTTCATAGTATACCTTTTCGACAATATTAAAAATATCAAGTAATACTTACTTCACCGAGTATGTCACTCGGATCGTGGCTTTTTCGGTACTATCTTTGGCCGAGCTTTCCGGCTCGCTGATCGAATGAATATCTCCTACTGAGTCATTAATTCCTTTCGAGAGCAACAGTGTCTTCGCGCGAGCATTCGCCATGGACGATTCCTTCAGTATTTGTTTATCGGACATACAGTAGCTCGCGATCCTGCCCTATTCGGTCCCTACTTCTCCCGAGAAAACAATCGCCTGAGAAGTATCTCGATATCCATGCCGATTGTATGATGCCGGGCGTAATAGATATTCATTTGATCGATATCCTCTGCCCGGAGATTCCCGGCAGATCCGGTTATATCGGCAAGGCTTACAACTCCGATTTTAGCCAACTTAGTGCCCTCCTTTGTCGATCTGCTGAGGCCAACCAATGATCGCCTTCCACTCAGGACTTCCCTGAGCTCGGAGAGCAAGACCGTCCGTTTATCAGTGTGCGCAATGATATTGCCCAACAACACGATAGGATACGCAAAAAGGGCGAAAATAACGTCTAATAGCCGCTTTGCGATCCGATGGCTCATCTTTTGCACGTTATACTCGAGCGGCATTAAAGCAAGGGATTCCGGTGAGGAGGCAGGGGCGATCAGTTCGATCTTGGAGCGCGAGAGCAACACATCGCTTGCCTGTGGCACGACGTTAAAACTGATCTCTCGTGTCAGCACGACACTGGATACTTGCTGCATTGCCGCCAGCATTTCGGAGTAGGTGAATGCATCGGAGGGGAAAATGACTTCCGAAACGTATTCTTCCTGGATGACTTTTGCAAGCATCCCTAAATCTCCTTTAATGGGGATGCCGGCTAAAAGCTCCGTATCTATCTGTGTGAGATCCTTATCGATAAATCCGACTAGTTGATATCTCCGCGAGAATCCCGATCCAAGAAGCAGTGAGGCAATTCGAAGCGATTCATCACCTGTTCCGGCAATGAGCGTCTTCCGAAGCATCGGTCTGGCGCTGCCTTCGCCACCGTAGCGGATGCGGTCCATGAACCGGAAAACAAATCGAACAGCGATCATCGCAAATCCCGAAGCTGCCGTGATCGTCAGAACAAGTGAGCGGCTCGAAGCAAATTGCTTGAAGAAATATGTCAGTGAGGAAAGCACGATCAGTATCACCGGCATTGCCAGGATCACAAGCTTTGATCGCCTCCTGTTCTCCGGCAAATATGCTCCTACTATTGTTAGGACAATAAATGTTACGGCAACGGGTATGATAAAAACCCAGGGATAATCGATGCTCGGAAGGGCGAACCACTCGCCAAAATTCAATTCCGATATCAAGAGAATCGTGATCGTGATCGCCAAACCATCTGCTAGCGCTAAGGCAAGCGCTCCCCGGTATTTCTTGAACAGGGCCATGAACGAGCGAATGGCGATTCCGAAACGAAGAAGCAATGAGAACAATGGATTATGGCCATAATGCTTTTGCACGAAAATGTGCATTGCTTCATAGAATACTTTTACTTCATTGAGCACACTTCTTCGAGTGGATTCGCCTTTGAAATGCACGGTCGAAGTTGTATGCACATAGTAGACTGCGAGCCCTGCCTTTTTTATCCTATAGCAAAGATCGATATCTTCGCCATACATGAAATAGTCTTCGTCGAATCCTCCGGTTCTTTCAAAAGCTTCACGAGA
The DNA here is from genome assembly GCA_030706385.1 of Bacteroidota bacterium. Taxonomy (GTDB): domain Bacteria; phylum Bacteroidota; class Ignavibacteria; order Palsa-1295; family Palsa-1295; genus PALSA-1296. Next base: position 70,260 of record JAUZOQ010000002.1, read on the forward strand.
TAAAAGCATGAAAGCACCGGCAAGGGCATCGATCTCATACGTTTGATCGACCGGCAAATACGTCAGATTATACTGTGCAAATCGCGGGGAATTCGGGAAGAATGTCGATAATCCGAAAAGCTTTGTAAAGCTGGCCCACGGAGTTGGGAAGCCGCGCCTGCACGAGATCTGAAACGATCCATCGGCATTAAGAAGCTTGCATCCGGAGACTCCGGCATTCGGATGGGACCTCATGAAATCCACCATCACTCGAAGCGTATCCTCGCCAACGATAGTATCGGGATTCAGGATCAGAATATACTCGCCCGTTGCCTGGCGCATTGCAAGATTGTTAGCCCTGCCGAAACCAACGTTCTCATGAAGGGCCAAGAGCCGGACCTCAGGAAATTCCCCGGCCACCATTTCCACACTTTCATCGCGCGAGGCATTATCAACAACAAAGACCTCACCCTCTAATCCGCCAAACGCAAGCGAGCGCCTGACGCTCTCAAGCGCTCCGCGCAAGAATTCGCGGACGTTATAGTTGACGATGACGATCGAAATATCCATCGGATAAAAAGTGTCATTAGCGGAAAAGCTTTAGCCCGAGGGTGTAATGACACGAAAGAAAACTCACAACTCCCCTGAGAGTGCCTTGAACTTTAGCTTCCATACCAATCCCACTGCCTCGCGCACAATGGCTTTGCTCATCTTGCTCGTTCCGGCATGGCGATCGACAAAGACGATGGGGATTTCTTTGATCCTGAATTTTTTGCGCCAGGCGCGGAAGTTCATCTCGATCTGGAATGCATATCCGTTCGAATGGATATCATCGAGATCGATCGCAGCGAGTACTTCGCGACGGAAGCACTTGAATCCTCCTGTTGTATCGTAAACTTTGATCCCTGTAACGATTCGCGCATATTTATTGGCGTAGTACGAAAGCAACAGCCTCCGTAGCGGCCAATTGGCAACATTCGCTCCTGTAATATAGCGGGAGCCGAGAACAAGATCGGCATCATTGATCTCGCGAAGGAAGTTCGGAATCTCCTCCGGATCGTGCGAGAAATCCGCATCCATTTCAAAAATATAATCGAAGCCTTTCTCTAAGCCGTACTTGAATCCGGCTACATATGCCGTGCCAAGCCCCATTTTTCCGGCACGCGAGAGTAGATGTAGTTTCTCTTCTCCGATAGAGGGATCGGCCTGCAATTTCTTGATAATATCAGCCGTTCCATCGGGAGAGTTGTCGTCGACGATCAGTATGCTCAACGATACATCGGGCGTCTTCGGCGCCTGCGACAGGACAGCGCGAATAATCCTTTCGGCGTTATCCGCTTCGTTATAGGTCGGGATGATGATCAGGGCGCGTTTCACTGGTTTCGATTACGAATATGGTGGATAACATTCTCTGCAATATACGCCGCATCGTCATCAGTCATTTCCGAATGCATGGGAAGGGAAAGGATATGCTCGCATGCATATTCTGACAGCGGATAATCGCCTTTTTTTCCGCCGTAAGATTGATATGCTGGCTGTAAATGCAGAGGTACGGGATAATAAATATTGGTTGGAATTCCTGCGGCCTTGAGCGATGCCATTACAAGATCCCGATTGCTCTTGAGCATGATAGAATATTGATGCCAGATCGGTACGGCATGAGGATCTACATACGGCGTTTGAATGAGATCTGCATGCAAAGAGAAATGGTCCGAATAGATCGCAGCTATTTCCCGTCTGCGCACGTTCCATTCGTCGAGATACTGAAGTTTGACGCTGAGGATAGCTGCCTGAACCGAATCAAGCCTGGAGTTGACTCCGAGCCGATCATGATAATACGTTCTCGAAGCTCCGTGATTGGCGATCGAGCGTAAGCGTTCGGCAATTTCATCGTCGAAGGCCGTCATCATGCCGCCATCTCCGAATGCACCGAGATTCTTCGAGGGATAAAAACTGATCGATGCAATATCTCCGAATCCACAGGCCTTTTTTCCCTTCCACGTAGCACCGACAACTTGCGCCGCATCTTCGATCAAATACAGATGATGGGCGTCCGCAATTTCTTTGATCCGGGTAATATCGCAGGGCTGCCCGAAGAGATGAACGGGAAGGATCGCCTTCGTTCGGGGCGTGATCCTCTCCGTGATCTTTTCCGGATCGATATTAAATGTTTTTGGATCGATATCGACATAGACCGGCTTTGCTCCGAGCAAGGCGATCGTTTCCGTCGTCGCAACGAAGGTGAACGGAGTCGTTATGATCTCGTCTCCCGGTTTGACGCCAAGGGCCATCAGTGCGATCTGCAAAGCATCGGTGCCTGAGGCACAGGCGATCGCATGTGGTACTTGCAGATATTCAGCCATTTCTCGTTCGAACCGTTTGACTGCAGGGCCATTGATATAGGCGCCACTTCGAACGACTCCGAGAATTGCATTATCGATCTCTTGCTGATACCGCTTATATTGTCCCAATACATCCACCATGTGGATGGGACGTTTTTCGAGTGTAGTAGTAGTTGTATTCACGCTGTTCTCTGATTTTACGCTTGTCCTCTTCCTCTGAACATCATATATGCTGTGCGAAAAAGTATTTTCAGATCCAATCGAAACGACATCGATTCGATATACATCAGGTCGTATCGCACCCGATCTTTTACATCATCGATATTCTCATCGTATTTATCGATCATCGCCTGATATAATCCGGTGATCCCCGGGCGTACTTTAAGACGCCTGGTATAATACGGAATTTCCGCAGTCAGCTTTTCAATAAAAAATTCGCGCTCCGGCCGAGGGCCGACGAGCGACATATCGCCTTTGAGCACATTCCAGAATTGCGGCACTTCGTCCAAATGCGATTTACGCAAGAACCTTCCGATCGGCGTAACGCGCGGATCATTCTTCGAAGCCCATTGCGGTCCGGACTGCTCGGCATCGGTCCGCATCGAACGGAATTTATAAATGTGAAAGATCGTACCGTTCTTTCCTACTCGTTCCTGTGAATAGATGACTGGTCCTTTGGAGGTGAGCCAAACGGCTAGTGCAGTCAATAGCCAGACCGGCATTCCAACGAGCAGCACAAGAAAACTCACGACGGCATCGAGAAATCGCTTAGCTGCCTCTTCCCACGGCCGCTGAAGTTCCGGATTGATATCAATGAGCGGGAAACCGTAGATCTCCCTTGTGCGGGCCTGACCCGAAACGATATCGTAAAGATCGGGCGCGATCTTGATGCCGACGTTTGTTTTCGCCAATCGACCTATGATCTGGATAAGTGAATCGTGATCGCCCGAATCCAGTGCAATAAGTACTTCCTTGATCTTATGAGCAGATGAGATCTTCTCCAATTCTCCGATCTCTCCCAATCGGCGTATCTCCTTTTCTGATACGGAGCCGTTACGAGAGACAACATTGAATGATTCGGAGGGATGAATTAATGCACTATTTGTCGAAACGTAGCCAACGATATCGTATCCCAGACGCGGATATTGAGCGACTTTCTGCGCCAATTCCATCGCACGCGTAGCATCTCCAACGATGATCGAAGGACGGCGCCCGATCCCAGCCTCCAGAAATCTGCGCTGAGAATACCTGATCACGAGTCTGAATCCGATCACCAGCACAGAAGTAACGCCAAAATACAGAAGTCCCAAAATTCGCGGATCGTTTCGAATCGGACTTTCCGTATCCGACATCGGCTCCCAAAGAAAAAAGAGTACGAAGGCAAGAGTGCCGAATACCAAAGTCTTGAGTACGGTGACGATCTCATCGAATATCGGACGAACATACCAGGTCCGGTAAAGACCGAAGAAGAGGAATGCAAGCATCCACATTCCATAAACGATCAATGCACTCGGAATAAGATCGCTCGGGGTGATATACAGAGGTTTTCTGATAACGAACCAGCCGGAATGGACACGCAACCAGTAATAGGCGAACCAAGCAAGGTTCAGCGCGATAAAATCGCCGAGCAGAAGAGCTATGAGTTCTTTTCGGCGACTCATTTCTTCGCTAAACCCTCCTTCACCGAAAATGACGGAGTAGAACTCGCCGGACGAGTGGCGGGGATCCACATTGCTTTATCCCGTTTTAGAATGAATTTTATGGTGCCGGCAGCGTAGGCTATCGACATGATCATTAACCACGAAATTTGACGAATGATCGGTATCCGAATCTTCGTCATTTCTCCGAACCAGCCAACGAGGGTACAAGCCGTTGCAACCGTTGCCCCCCAAAGAATGACTTCATAGAGCATTCCTCCATAGTGAACGGCACCAAACAGGCTTGCCAGAAGTACAAGAATGAGAAATAAGGGAGTAAGCCAGCGAAATAATTTATGCGACCACAAAAGAAAAAATGTTTTCCCTGCCGATGGCAAGAGAAGTTTAGGAAAAAATGAAAGCGTGTGAAAACCACGAGAGGAAAATCGCGACTTTCTCCTGAACTCCTCTTTCATCGTCCTTTCGAATACGTCGATGGAAACCGATGCAGGTTCGAAGATTATACGCTTCGAACGATGAAGGATATTTAGTACACTGAAAAGATCGTCATGAACAAGACCATCAGGAAGCGGCTGCCAGAATATTCTACGCATGGAATAATTGCCGCCGAATAAGCCTATTGTCGATCCGAAGAGGCTCTCATTTGTTCTGATCGACTCTTCGACAAAGATGTAATCCTTTTCCGTTTCAAAGAGTGCGCCTTCTTTCAGTGACTGAATCGAATATGCACCTGCTACGGCACCGACAGAAGGATCTGCAAAATGCTGCGTCTGTTTCAGAATACTATTAGGTGAAAGAGTAACATCGGCATCGACGAAATACAGTATCTCGCCGCTTGCTTTCGAGACAAGATCGTTAAGCACCATCATTTTCCCTCGACGTTCGGGAAAAAGAAATGGGTGAAGGAAAGAATACCGATCGCCGTAGGATTTTACGATCTCATTTGTACGATCACTCGATCCATCGGAGCCGATAATGATTTCCAAAAATTCCCTGGGATAATCTAATGCCAATAGCGATTCTATACAACGCTCGATAACACGTTCCTCGTTATAGACTGCCAATACGATCGATACCCTCGGTCTAAAGGAAGCATCCGATCTCGATGGTTTCGGAAAGAGTTTTGCGAGCAGACGGATGATCAAAGGATAAAGCAAGTAGCAATATCCTACGATCACCAGTAAGACGATAATTACACTATCAACAATTCTCATTTATCGCGAAGCTGCAACCTCTTCATAAATTGTACTGAACTGCCGGGCAATACTTTGCCATGAATATGTTTGTTCGGCCAGTGCTCTTGCGTTCTCCCCTAACGATCGACGTAGCGAATCATCCTCCAGTAATGAGATGACAGCTTCTCCGAACGATCGGGGATCATCCCGAAGTAAAAGATGTACTCCATCGGCTCCCACGTTTCCTTCCGCTCCTATATGCGTTGAGACGACTGCCTTCCCCGCAGCAAAGAAATCGAGCAATTTCAATCTCATTCCTCCTCCGACGCGCAGGGGGCAGATCATTACTTTCGCCTTTGCAAGCTCCGATCGGATATCTTTGACTCTTCCATGAAGGCGGATCCTGCCGCTATGTTGTACATTCAAAGAGGTTAGGGATTCCGTACCTGCTCCGACGATCGAGAAGGTCGTATGCGGGAGTCTTTCAACAATAAGCGGGTAGATTTCCTTCGCGAAAAATTCGACGGCATCCTTATTCGGATCCCAATCCATACCGCCAACCCAAAGAACCGTATCTTCTTCCAATTCAATTGGTTGTGGCGTAAAGTACGAAGTATCGACTCCGGCCGGTACAATACGAAATTTGGTCCGGGGCGCAAGCTCACGCATCAACCGTTCATCTTCGGCGCTTATGGCGACGATACAGTCAAGGCCTTGAAGGAATTTCGATTCCTCGACCCGAAGGCGCCTCGCATGGATCTTTGCCACAATTGCAGCAAGGGGATTCTTCGCATTCTTGGCGAAACGCTCATAAATTTGCGTCTCGAAATTATGCTGCCGCAGTAGTACTGGGAGTCCGAATCGTTCTTTGATCCACAATCCATACTTACCCATGTGCGAAGCGTCGAGATGAACAATATCGTACGTATTTTGCGTAAGCAGTTTCTCCAGGAGTTCGAACATTTCCGGCATCATTCTTCGCTCGATCGGGTAAGCTCCTGAGAACATCGTTCGGAGGAGCGTTGCAGTTCGAGAGGGCAACGGACGGCCAACAAGTTCGAGTCGGCAGAATTCGGAAAATTTCTTTGTGGCTATGTTCGTGATATTCGGATCGACATCCGGGAAGGTAACGAACGTGATCTCGTGACCTAATTTCGCGATCGCTTCCGTCGGTTTAAAAATGCCGATCGCACCGCCATCGGTAAGCGGGTATGGAAGCCGTGATGCGAGTTGAAGAATGCGCAATGGAATTCCGTATTATCTTGAAAGTTGTGACATACTATTCTGCTACTCCATGCTGGCTGCGTGAGACAACTTCATATTCTTGCTTCCAGATGAGCTGTCGATTAATCTGGATTGGAATCGTATCGATCGTTCGATCCCACAAAGCTCGGAACGATGCAGAGACCGAGTCAGTCGTATCTCGCGACGGCAGTGAAAATGAAAGCCAGACTCTCCCTCCGATTTGCAGGCTCAAACGTACCTGCTGTTGAAATCTTCTTTGGAGGGTATCGGAATTCGTCTCCTTCGCAAATGCTTGTGGGGAGAATACCGGGAGCTTAGCAAAGCGTTCGTAGTAATCGCCTTCTATCCACGCTTGATCTGTGACGATCAGATCGCGCGGCGAGACGTGTTTTGCCAGGGCAGTCGATTGCATATAGAAATAATCATTCGATTCGTTATGGAGTAGAACGATGCTTCCGAAGAAATTAACCGATACTAAAAGAAGCGGTAGGACAACACGGAATACCGCCGTCCTTTTCGGATTCTTCTGTCTTGAAAGTGCCAACATCCGATCAAGAAGAATCCAACCCAAAATCGACTGCATGATCCAAAACTGAAAATCCACCGGATCCCAGACGAAAAAGAAGATACAGTAGACAATGAAGAAGGAGAGTATCGGCAGAAGAAGAGTTTTCTGTCCCAGATAGATCTTCTTGAGAGAAGGAATGCTTACGGCGACGACATAGATGACAATGAGCGCAATAATTGCCGCTGCCACGAGTAACAATTCCGAAACGATCGGAGAGATCGAATGAGCTAGGAAGAACTCATCTCTCAACTCGTGCTTACCGAAGATCTCAGCCGTGTGCTGCGCGAACCAAGGCACAGCAAAAAGAAACTGTCCTCCGACGATCGAATGCGAGAATCCGATACTTGCTTTCTTTAACGACTGCAAACTCGGTACCGTCCACGCATCGGACATTTCGTGCGCGTACTTCGTCATCCACAGCATTGCCTCATTTAAGGAATGCGGATGAATATTGAAGATCAGTACCAATGCATACCCAAGTATGGGCAGGCCTGCAGCGGGCAATAAATACGATCCAAAGGCTTTAGCCTTGGAGGGAAAGGCAGTATTCTCTTTAAGAAAATAAATTCGTAGGAATACAGGGATGATAAATAAGACGTGAACCTGAAAAAAAAGAATGGCAATACCTTGGAATACTCCCGTCAACACAAGGTCCTTCGTACGCAAAGGGCTTCGCAGAAGGAACACCAGCGAGAGCACGAGGAAGAATTGCGGTATGGTAATGATCTCAACATTGAGACTGTAATACCAGAATCCAAATGAACAAGCGATGAGCACCGTTGTTGAAAGCGCATTCTTCGTCGAATTCCCAAATTTTTCTTTGAGGATATAGAATATCAGGGCCACCGTCGCCGCACCGAAAAGGGCGTTAAGGCTTTCGACGATCAAGGCGCTATCGGTCGTAACACCGAAAGTTTGGAATAACGAAAGCCAGAGCATCGCTGCCACATGATAGAGAAGATGGTGCGGGTGAAAGAACCACACGTGGGAATCGATCCCGTTGATGTACTCAACACTGTCATGGGAAGCAACTAAGTTACGCGAAAGAGTTAGAAGATAAACGAGGAATGCACAGAGCCCAACCCCGGCATAGGGCAGCCATGTTCGTTTACGCACAGTTCCGGTCGAATGCGATTGTATCACCGCTACTCCATTGTGTTCAATTCGTGAATCCCTTTCGAAGCTATCATAACCTCTACAAAAAGTCAATAGTGTTCAATACTCCCTGAAGCGCTCTATCCGCGAATCATTTTAACATTTCCCTTTTGAAAGCTAAGACTTCCCTCAATCGTATTGTACGTGAAAGAAATATCAGAGCAAGGAATACCGTCGATATAATTGCAGCATTCAGTATTTCATGAGAGCTGATCATAGCAAGCACATATCTAGCGGCAAGCGTAATGAGTAGTACAACGGCAATTCTGAAAATGAACTGGAAAAACAGTGTTCTATCCAGAACCCTAATCCTCTTAATGATGAACAGCAGAACGACAAATCCGGAAGAGATGGCAATGCATTTTGCCATCCCAACTCCTACGGCTCCGAACGTGGGAATGAAGATCAGATCGCAGGAAACGGATATGACCATGACAATACCCATATACAGTGTGGATATCCATAATTTCCCCTCGGCAATTGCGATTTCTGTTATGAACGTTCCGAAGACCAGCGGGATGAATGTCCAGCTAAAGATGATAACGAGTGGTGTAGCGTCGACATATTTTTCGGCACCAAAAAGAAAATTGATAATGAATATCGGCGCAGATGAGATGACCAGCGCAATGAACATCGCGCAGATCATGAGCAAACGCAAGGTGCGATCAATGGTTGATCGAATTCTTGTGATATCATTCTTAATGGTTGCCTGAGTAACAAGTGGTCCGATGACCGCTGCAAAAACGATCGGTAGAAAAATAATTGCTGAAAGTATTCTCATTCCCGCTCCTAATGCCGAAACCTGGAGAGGAGTACTGAGCTTATCCAGAAGCAGGGCATCGGCAAAATTATAGATTGTCAGGAAGGCCGTGCTAAAGATTAGCGGGGCACCCTCTCGGATCATCGTACGAAGTGTTTGCAGCCGAAAGCTCAGACGAAAACCGATGGATCGCGCATCCTTATAAATGAGTCCGAACAACAGAACAAAGCCCGGCAAATGACAAAAACTATAGATCCAAACAGCACCTTCGAGATCCAGGATCTTTGACGAGTAAAAGTAGAGAACCGATGCAAACACCAGGGCATCAAGAACGGCAAAGAGCGCAACATAGTGATACTTGTTATGGCCGCGAAGAAATGCTTCTCCGACAGAACGTACAACGAGTAATCGGGAGGAAATGAATAAGGTAACCAGCATGATCATCATCAAATGCCGTGCTTCCAGGGAATATCCCAACAAGGGAGTAATGATGATCACGACGATCGAAACAATAACTGCCATTCCGATGCGAAGCCCCAGCATCGAGCCGAGCAATTCTCCGCGTTCATCCCGCTTCCCCGCTGCGGCAAGCGCTTCGGCTGCTGCGAATTTCCGTACGAAAAGAAGCGTCAGACCCAGATCGGCAAAGAGCGCCATTAGTGATACGAAACTCACGATGACGGTGAAGGTTGCATAGTCGGCACGCGGAAGTCGCCTTGCAATGATCAGGTGGCCGAGATACAGCAGGAAGTTGCAGGCAACGTTAAGAAAAAGGCCGTTAAAAAGGTCTCGTGAAGTTGAAGAGGTTGCTGTAGTTCGATTCTTTTTTTCTCTTGCCATCTTATTCTTCAGAGTGCACAGAGGCTGCAGGAATCGAGCCCCCCAATGAAGGCGCCGTTCGGGAGATATAGAGAAAATAGCCCCAGACGATACCGACATAGAGCAATACGTCACGATGCCCGAACATATTAAACGTCCATGTTGCCACGATCAGAAAAATTAAGAGCGAAATACCCACTCGGACGAAAGCTCGCTCCAGATCGGAGAGCAATTTTGTCTGCAGTAACGTCATCCCTTTTTTTATGAATGCCAAATAGGAGCCATAGAGCAGGATAAAGCCAATGGCGCCACCCTGAAGCAGTACTCCGAAAAAGCCGTTATGCGTGTATGCCGTATCAAAGAAATATCCCGCAAACCAATTGTAGTTTCGATACATCCCTCCGAGCCCATACCCCGTTATTGGGGAAAGCATGATCGTCTTCCAGACGAATCGCCATTCTATGTATCTTCCGATCAGCGAATAATCAGTCGTAAGGTTGGTTGTGGTCAGGAAATGGCCGAGCACAAACCCTAACAGTACGCGAAAAAAGGGGAAGAGAACATACATTACACCGCAGAACGAGGCGATGATCACAAACAGGAGTCCCAGCAATTTGAATGCTTTGGTACGCTGATCCTTTTTAAGAAAGAAAGGAGTGGCGCAAATTCCTATTGAGATCATGCCCCACATCGTTCGATTTCGAATCAGAACCAACGATCCGATCGAGATCAATAATCCGAGAACATACAGTTTACGCCTGCTTCCTTTTCTTTCCGCAAGATAGAGATGAAAAAAGACGAGGATCATAAACGGTGCACTGATAAGATTCACACCTCGATACGTCACCTGGAACAAAAACTCTGCACTTAGGTAGGAGGATCGGACATTCACCGCCGATACGATCATACAGATCACCCACAGCAATAACATCGTCCCATAAAAAAGAAGCTTGTCGCTGCGCTTTTGAAGATCGATAAACCTGAAGATCGGCGGAATCACGAGCAAGGGAGATAGCAGAAGAAGATCCCTAAACCAAGATTCGATCGGAGCCAGACCGAGGAATACATGAAGCATTCCAAGAATTCCGACCCACAGGATGTAGAGAATGAAAAAGATGTACTCCGTACTTCCGAGTGATGTTGCCCCCTGAGTAGCGATCTTTTTCGCCAACAGTGAAAAAAATATTCCGACGATCACCGCCCCGGCGAGAGCATCGTAAATGCTGAATCCTCCGTGCTCTGACTTTAGCTGTATAAGAGTTACGGTCAAAATGAAGATCGGCAACAGGACGTTTTCCCTATTGATGAGGTAGAGACCGAGAGAAAGGACGATCGGAATTGCAGGAAGCACCCAAATCGGAAAGATCAATTGCCCGTAAATAAAGTATGTGCTTACTCCGATCACGATCAGAGCAAACCACATAGGGGAGATCGCGAATCGCTTCTCTGCTCCTGGAGGCTCAACGGTATAGATCGCCGTGCTTCTCATGGGTTCATACGGATGGGAGCACGTGAATCGGCTACTCGTTCGAAAATCCTAAAATTCCCGATTGTCGCAAGCTCCTGATAATTACCGGCCAAAAATGAACGTAGCTCATCCCACTGCATCAGGTATTCATACGATCCGATCGAAGTACCTGTGACTGCAGGTTGGGCATCGTTAAGTTCAACCACAAAGAATTTTGGATTCGATGCATGAAGCTGATTGATCACGGTCGTGCGCCAGGATTGCGGAGGCCACGACGGGATGAATTGTCCATCGGCAAGACAGATCGTTGGCGGCAGCTTGTTCAGCAAAAAATATAACTCCACGGTATTTCCCCATACGAAGATCTCGTCTTCCGAAGTACTTCGGGCTGCGATGAAGGCCGCAGCTTTCTTTATCTGCCCGACCGGATATGTATCATTAAGCACTTCATTCTCTCCGGCAGAGGCTTTCGTGATCAAGGCCCATGGCCATTGAACGCTGCGATAGAGCATACGTGGCACGGGCGAATAAAACATTGCGACAAGCAACAAGAAAATACCCGGAACGAGGCTGAGGTAATGCTTCTCATCGATGATCTTACGCTTCCACTGCCTGAGCCATCCATGCTCACGAAAATCTTCGATCGCAAAAGCAATATACGGAACGAGGCACCAGGCAATCCGGATAAATTGATAGCCGTAAAATTTTCTCTCCACGAGCACACTCAGAAGTCCGCAGCAGATCATGACGCCAGAAAGCCTTGCAAACATCTGCAGCGATGTATCATTTGGTGACTCCTGCAGCTTCCTCCGGACGGAATACGCGCCTGCGACCACGAGAAAAAGCATTGCGGGAGTAAGAAACATCAGTAGCGCCGAAGGAAACTCCTGATAGAATGCATTCTTGATCGTTTGTAACCCCAAAAGTGGTTTTGTCCCGGCGTATGTACGCAGATAGTTGATCATGGTGAGAAAATTCTCCCAACTGCCTGTGGCGTGTAACGAGAGAATGAATAACCCTCCAAACGCCAATAAGCAGATCGTAGAGACTATCATTAGCCCGAGTCGATCTTTCCATCTTGCTGAGCTATAGAGAGCGAGGAATATCATGGCGCCGGCAAATGAAAAGAGCAATGTATATTTGAGCAGAAACAAAATGATCGAGCAGACGGCAATACCAAATCCTGTCGCAATAGTACTTCTCGCACTTTTGAACGATCGCTGCTCAAATGTCATTAGTAAATACACTATTGCAAGAGAGGGCAGAAGTCCGAAAGATTCTGTTTGTGAAGAGCCCCAAAAACCTTCTGCAATATAGAAGATCGTATAGAAAAGGAGCGAAGTCAATGCGATCTTTCGCGACTTGAAGGCAACAAAGACTATCCTATAGAGGAGCATGAAGCTCAGAAGATGATAGAGGATATCCAAAGCACGGATCGACCACTCGTGATGCCCGAATAACCAAATAGCAAATCCGTAAATATAAAAGATCACAGGCGGTTTTGCTTCAAGAAAATCGCGGTAGAGCAGCGCACCTTTCTTGAAGATCAATTCTCCACCAACGGCAAAGATCGATTGATCGGGCCCGAAAGGGTACGCCAGCATACAAGCGAACAATACTCCAATGACTCCGAGAATAATGATCATGAACTTCCTATTCCTATCCATCATCCGGCCTGCCCTTTCTTTGCGGATCGAAGTTTATCCCGCAGAGACGATATTCCCATGCCGGTCAGCGGCAGGAATGCCGAAAAAATATATATCTGATAGCGCGGCAAAATAAACGTGATCACGATGATACCGCAATAGTAGAAGAAGAATGTGCCGTATACGAAGGCAACACGATAATCCTTTGATTGCCTGGAATTTCTAACGAGCGTTATTGCGCCGAAAACAGACGGAAGGATCACCATCATCATAAGGATAAGATACAAGACATTGCGCGTCGGCGCGTAATGATAATCGATCGTCATGAGCGAAAACAATTTTATCGCTCCGAGCTCGGCAAACTTTGCCGGATGAGCTTTGATGAACTCTATCGCTTCACCGTGAAAAATGCTATCGGCCCGAAGATCGAATTGCTGATCGTATGGCAAGCTATCCAATGCTCGAATGATCGCAGGATATTGGGAGGCATTCTCCCAGACAGAATTTCCGGAAGCGTCGTAGGTCGAGCCACTTGCATAGATGTTATTCCCTCTCCAGATCTCATGCCAGGGATGATCGACGATCGGAATGAATTTTCCGAAAAGGTCATAGTTGCGGATCGACCAAGGAGCTGTGATTGCTGTCATCATAATTACGCCGGCTGCAGCATATTTCCACGTGATTTTGATTTTGTCCGATCTCCACGCCATCACACCTGCAACTGCGATCAAGATAAATCCGACCGCATAGAATTCACTTCGTAGCAGTGTCATCACTCCGGCCAATATTCCAAAGAGAATGAAATGACGATATGATGGTTGCAGTACCGATCGAACGGCGAGCAATAGAGTTAGCAGAATAACAAGCTGATAGAGCGATGAGCCTGAAAACGTTGTTACCGCGAATGCCGCCGGCAGAAAGAATACTGCGATCAGCGCACTCGAGCGTGACGCATTTTCCGAACTGAACAATTTTGCCGTAGAGTAAACAACAATCGGCGCGAGAGAACTATATACTGCGCTGAGCAGCATCAGGATCGTTATCGCTGTTGCAGATTCGCCGAATACCAAATAGGCACAATATATCTGGTACGGATTGATTGGCGGCATAAACGCCCCTTGATACTGGGGAGGTTCTTTCTGCACCGCTGCACGGGCCGGATCTAAAGGTGGATACGGCCAATGCATTGCAAATCCGTGTCCGGTGTAGAGATTATGGGCGATCTCTCCGTGCTCATAGAGTTGGGGATGTTGAGGATTGCCCGCAAAGATAATAATCGCAAGTCGAATACCCAACGCAACGACGGTTATGCCTACGACAAAGCGTTTCTGCGCTGAAGAAAAAATCCATTCGGAAAGTATGAGGAATATATTCTTCACTCCGGAAGTGTGATCCTTATATCCCCAGGGCCGCCTTATCCCGGCGGAAACGAGCTCTTGCAGATTGGTACGCAGCAAGGCCGATGACAGCAAGCGAGCTCACAGCAAAACTTCCGAGCATGGCCATCAATAATTGCATCGAGCGCTTGGGTCTCGACTTTTTTGTCGGAGGCAACGCCTTATCAAGCGTGAGATAGGACAGCGATAATTTCGTTTCATCAAGCTTGGCCTGTTCGTATGTGGGAAGCATATATGCCTTAAGCTTGGATTGGATCTCGACTTCCCGCGTGAGTCGCAAATAATCGAGCGCAACATCGGGCATGAGATTCATCGGCACAAAATACGACGAAGCATTACGATCCATTCCCGTTTTCAGATCGTCAAGTTTGGATTTGAGTTCGTTCAACTGCGAGCGCAAGACGTTCGTTTCGGCGGCTTCGGTACCATAGAGCTGCTCTGCATTCGAAAGTTCGATCTCCGTCGAGTACCGCTGCTGTTCCAACAGGCCGAGAGCACTTAGTTGTGCTGCTGCCTGCGCCTTAAGTTCGTACACTCCGTATTTCTTCTGGAAATCACCAAGCGCACGCTCGGCCGAATCGAGATCGCCCAACAGTTTGCTGTACCGCTGTTCGATATAGGTGCGGTTGAATTTGGCCTCTTCGATCGCCAGTTTGGAATTCACGGCATTCAACTCCTCTACGAGTCTGTTGGCAACATTAGCTGCGCGAACCGGATCGGTATCTTCAAATGATATGGAAATATTTCCTTCTTCTCCGATATCGACAATAACGTGCGATCCAAATTCCTTATCGGCATCCTCAACCGAATGTGCCTCATAGATCTTCACGAAATTGAACTCCGTGACAAGTTTCTCCTGAACTTCACGGCTTGCCACAAGAGCGATGGGACTATAGATGCCTTCGCCTTTGCCTTTGCCGGAAAGAGGGGTAATGCCCAGATCCTTAATGGTACTGGATATTCCTGATGACAAGCCTTCAAGCAATCCCCCACCTGCTTTGCGTGCAGGGACGACGTTGGCCTCGGCTTTGTACCATATTTTGGCAAATCCGAATAGATAGACAGCCGTACCGGCTGTGACGATAACGGTCGTCAGGATGATCAGCCATTTGTAGCGGAAGAGCAAAGTCACGCTCTCGATCCAGGCCCGGCGTGCAGGATTGATCGGCCGCTGTTCTGATGATGTTGTTGTCATGAATAATCGAATATAAAAAGTCTTTCTTTGAATTTAGAATATTGCTCGTGCCCCTATTCCGAAAAACCCATACGGTTTTTCACGGGGATTCAGCGGCGTTCCGGAGACATAATCGACGCTCTTCGAGTAGCCGCGAACAAAGAAGTTCAGGCCGCGCCATAGTTCATACGATGCCGTAGCATCGATCGTGAGCGAATTGACTCGATTGCCATCGAGGATCTTGAACGATCGGCCTACATCGCCGGGATGTGTTACGGAAAGTTCAAAATCACCGCCTTGATTTCCATCATAGATCACGTGTCCCGAACTGTCATAATATTTTTTCAGCTGTCCTGTGCTGTCGTAAAAATTCTCGCCATGTTCTACCAAGGTGATATCTGCTTCCAATGTCAACTTTTCCGAAGGTGTCCATCGGATCTGTCCCCAAAAGCTCATGGAATTCGGGCCGATCGCCGCTCCCAAGACTTGCCCACTTGTCGAGAATGTATTCTGCGAATTAAAATGGGAATACGTAAACGGCTCGACGCGAGTATGCTCGAAGGCGATATCAACGTCCCGCAAGCCAAGTGGCGCAGCCCACATTCCACCGATCTGCCATGCAAATTTGTTAGACCAGAATCCGCTTCCGATTTTGCTTCCAACAACATCGTCTACAAGCCCTTCGCCTCGCAGTTCGAAGCCATCGGCAACTCTCCATCTCGCATGCGCTCCCAGAAGACCGTTATCCCTATCATTCAATGATGCTTCAACGGACTTCAAGAATGTAAAAGGATTTATATACGCCAGGTCAAAGCGCCGTGAAAAAATGACCATGTCCGTAAACCCCATCTCCAGATCTTTTCCGATCAAAAATGTCAGGTCGTGCACGGTCAGGTATTTCGGATCGATGTAGGCTCCGGCGCCGAACGCATTATAGAACGAATCGGGTGGCACACTGAAGCGCGCTTCGCCAAGAATCGATGCGACGACAACTTGATATCTCACGGCTCCAACGTGTGCGGCAAGCGTGACAAAATCCGGTTGTTGAATATCCGGAGATATCAGAATATTATTGCCCTGATAACTTCCTCCGAATGCCAATGCTTCGCGCGCGATCTTGGCGGTGAACCAGTCATACGTATAGCTCAACTCTCCGCTTGTATTATCGAAAAAGGTGTGCGAGTAAAGCGAGAAATTCTTATTGTGCGCAATCGATGCATCTTCGGCAGCGATCGTCGTATCGCCAAACGATTGTCCGTTCGTTGCTTCCATAAAAAATCCCACATGTCCGGAAATCGTGCCGGTGAATCTGCCGCCGATGAGACCAAGTTCGCCATGGCCCGAAGTCGGTTTTGTACGTGAACGGAATTCAAGATTCGCCAAACCGTGAACTTGAAGATCGGAGAGTGTAGAATCGTCCTTCCAGCGATAAAGATATTTATCCTTCTCGGTCGGAATACCTTCGAAGAATAGAGGCGTTGCGTTATCGGCGGGAAACATTGTTACTGCGTCGTACGGCTCGCGGGCATACGTCTGAATGAATTTCCGGTGCAAAGCAAGTTCTGAACTTGAGAGTTTTGTAGTATCGGCAGACCCAAGTAAAACAACAATGTCATATTCTGAAAGCGGTAGTTCCGCTTCGGAAAAGTTATTGATCAATCCACGGACCGAGAGATGACGAAGATAAGAGTACACTTCCTCTCCAATCGGTACCTGATTCACACCGCGGTGTGCTCCATGAGGAATGGTCTGCGCATAGAGCACAGAACTGCATGAAAGTGCGATGATGGTAAAGATGATGATCCTCATA
>JAUZOQ010000020.1 GCA_030706385.1 Bacteroidota bacterium
ATCCGGTGACAATATTCATGCAATAATGCATTCCGTACGTAAAATAAACATAGGAGAATCCAGCCTCGCCGAACATGATCTTATTTCTTTCCGTCATGCCGTGATATGAATGACTGGCCGGATCCGATTGATGATATGCTTCAGTCTCCACGATTCGTCCGATCATTTCTTCATTTCCCAACTTTCGATGAAGATAGGAACCGAGGAGGTCGCGAGCAACGATTTGCACTTTCCGCTGAAAAAACGAACGCTCAAATCGATCTCCAAATATCTCAGCCATTTTTCCAACGGGTCTTTTCAAGAAGATCCTTCAAATCCGACGGCTCAGTAATAGGAAGTTCGCAGGTCCTGTTCGTACAGAAATACACCGTGAGTTTTCCATCTTTGGAAGTAAGACTTTTTGCAAAATCTCCGGCCTGTCCAGTTTGGGTAGAGATCAGGACTTTTCTCGGCAGATAAAATTGAGCCAATTCTCCGCGCATGGTCAGGTAATGATTATCCATGATATCACCTGCAAAAACTATTTCCGATGGAGCATAGTGATGCCATTCCATCGCCACAAGCATTTCAGGCATGGTATATGGATATTTCGCAAGTTTACCGGCAAAATAGAGTAAGGTACGCTCGGCTTTTTCCTTGAGTTCAGGATTCGCCGTGATAGAATGTAGCCTAAGGAGATTCAGTACAGAGACCGAATTCCCACTTGGCTCCGCACCATCGTAATCATTCTTCGTTCTAATGATGATGTCCGCCGCCTCACGGCTGGTGAAGTAGCCGCCGGATGATTGATCATATAGTTGGGTATCCTGTTCCTGCTGAAGCTGTATTGCATGCTGGAGCCATACCTCATCCAACGATGCTTCGAACAACTCCAAGAATCCCTTTATGAGATAGGCGTATGTGTCAAGCGTCGCATCGAACCGAGCCTCTCCATCGCGCCATCGATGCAAGAGTTTGCCACCGGTTTCTTCATATAGTTTTTGCCATACGAATGTAGCGGCACGTACGGCAGCCTCTCGATATCTGGACTCTCCTACTACATCACCGGCTCGAGCCATCGCTCCGATCATCAGTCCGTTCCAGGATGCAAGAATCTTGTCATCAAGATGAGGACGAATGCGTTTCGATCGAACGGTGAAGAGCTTCGCCTTCGAAGCACTAATAATTTGTTCGATATTTTCATCTTTTAGACCAAATTCGATTGCTGTCTCTTGTATTGAATGCTTTATCGAAATTACATTCTTGGAGTGCTCCCAATTGCCGCTCTCTGTAATTCCATACAGATATGAAAAAATCTTTGCATGTTCCGCGCCCAAGACTACCGCTATCTCATCCCTCGTCCAAACATAGTAAGTCCCCTCTTCACCTTCAGAATCCGCATCCAGGGCACTGAAGAACGCGCCCTCGGAGTGCGTCAATTCGCGAAGAACGAAATCGCACGTGGATCGAACGGTATCAGCGAATATCGATTCGCCAGTAATTTGATATGCATCGAGATAACTTTCGACGAGCTGAGCCTGATCGTAAAGCATTTTTTCGAAATGCGATACAAGCCAGTAATTATCCACGGAGTACCGATGAAACCCTCCTCCCAAATGATCATTTATTCCGCCCAATGCCATTCGTCTCAGAGTTAGAAGAGCCATTTCCTTGGCACGCTCGCTGCCGCTTGTCGAATAGTGGTTGAAGAGGAAATCGAATTGCGCCGGTCGCGGAAATTTTGGGGCCGGACCGAAACCACCGTACTCTTCGTCGAACGTACGATCAAAATAATACAAGGCAGCATCGCCAAGTGTTGGCGAGAGAAGCTTCGTGCCGGAATCATCGGGCGCGGAGTTGCCCGCAATAGTTTGCGTCAGGCCTTCGCTCGAACTGATAAGTTCATCCCGCTTAGTTGCCCATAGATCAGTTATTCGCTCGAGTAGCTGCCTAAAGCTCGGTTTTCCATATGCAGGTTTCGGAGGGAAGTATGTCCCACAAAAAAACGGTTTCAATGCAGGCGTCAAAATGACCGTCATCGGCCAGCCTCCGCTCCCTGTCATCGCTTGTGTAGCGGCCATGTAAATCGCATCGATATCTGGCCGTTCTTCACGATCAAGCTTGATCGAGACAAAGTGCGAATTAAGATATGCAGCCAATTTTTCATCCTCAAAGCTTTCTCTTTCCATCACATGGCACCAGTGGCATGTCGAATAACCGATCGAAAGAAAGATCGGCTTCATTTCCTTACGCGCCTTCTCAAACGCTTCTTCCCCCCAGGCGAACCAATCGACTGGGTTATAGGCATGCTGCAGGAGATACGGAGAGCGCTCGTGAATTAGACGGTTTGTCCTACGATCAGTACTGTTCATGAAGAATAATTGGAATTACGGAAGGCGATCAACTCACGTGGAATATCCGTGACTACGGCCTTCGCTCCTTTGTCAATAGCATTCGAGAAATCCTCGGTCGAAGTCGCAGTATAGATGGAAAGAAAGATATTGTGCATCTTGATGTCAGCAAAAGCCCTTGAGTCAATTTCACTAAGCATACATGCAAATGAAGTAGCATGCGCCAGATGCATGATCTCCGAAGGAAGCATTTCTTCGACGGGTTTCGGAGTCATTACGGGTGAAATGGAGCGCTCGTTAAAATAGGCAATGATGTCACTGGTCGGACGAATGATCACCGAGAGCGAGTCCCAGGGGAGCGCTTGAACAAAATCGAAACGAAACGATGAGTAGAGCGAGTATTCATGCATTCCGTATCTTCGGACTAGATCGACCAGAGGGTGAACGAAGCGGCTTGGATGGAAACCGGAATAATCCTTCATTTCGATGTTCAGATAGACTTTCCTTGCAGCATGGCGCAGTACCTCTTCGAATGTTGGCAGAGCATCTGAATTTGTCTGCGCAAGAAGATCGGAATATGTCCTCTGCCATATTGGCTTCTCATCTTCGTTGGAGAGAGTGGCGTCATGGTGACATATGAGGATATTGTCACTAGTCATCTGCACGTCGATTTCGATCATCTCAGCCCCAGTTGCCAGTGCAGCATCGATCGCAGAAATGCTGTTGCCTGCAGCCCCCTGAGAGGTGTCGCCACGATGCGCACAAATCATGGGTTTGGATTCAAAGGGGTACTCTTTCAGAGGTAGTAGTGCCATAAGGTCATATAAAGAGATTTCGAGCTCCTCTCAAGAATTCTTCCGTTGTCATCCGCTTCTTGTTCTCACGCTGAACTTCCAGAAGTTCGACCGGCGTCGTGGACGTCCCGACATATAGACGCCTCTTGTCCTCAGAGACCCGAAATTCGCCGGCTTCATATTTAATGTGGATATCACCAGGCAGTGCAGAGCGATAGACCTTTAGCTTTTCACTATTCGGCAAAATAGCAATTGCTGTTGGAAAAGGTGAAAGTCCTCGAATCTTATTGTGAACCTGTTCAGCAGACTTGGAAAAATCAATGATACAATCAGCAGGAAAAATTTTCGGTGCCGGAGTTGCCCCAATACCGGCCTGCGGATGAGATCGAAGTAAACCATTTGCAAGCCCATGTAGAGTCTCTGAAGCTAACTGCGCTCCCAGGTGCATGAGCCTATCGTGAAGCTCACCCACAGTCTCATCCGGTCCGATCGGCACAGCTGCTTGTAAAAGGATATTCCCCGTATCGACTTTATTGTCAAGAAGAAAAGTCGTCACACCCGTTCTCGTTTCCCCATTCATTATTGCCCAGTTCATCGGCGCAGCTCCTCGGTATTTTGGCAGCAAGGATGTGTGAACGTTGAATGCTCCGAGTCTCGGAATGCTGAAGACTTCGCGTGGAAGGATCTTGTAAGCAACAATGCAAAAAATATCCGCGTCAAGTGCCCGTAGTTGGGTAACGAAAGTAGGATCGGCAAGTTTTTCGGGAGCTAGTACTGGAATCCCGAGCTTTTGAGCTGCTTCCTGGACAACTGTAGGTTTCGACTTAAGACCCCGGCCTTGCTGTTTCTCCGGAGTCGTTACGACTGCAACGATCTGCTCTCCCTCCTTCACCAAATATTCAAGTATGTATGCGGCAAACTCCGGAGTCCCGAAAAAAACGATCCGCAACCCCGATGTATTCAGATCGGTCAAGCCAGTTTCGATTTTAACTGGGTGATTACGGGCACGGGACTCGGGTCAACTCCTGCGAGGATTGCCAAATAAAAACTCGTCCAATCGGCAAGAGAGATGAGACTGAACATGCGTGCTAGCCGGGTATTGCCTTGCGCGACAACTTCCAGGACTTCAACTCCTTTGCTCGCAAGTACATCGTGCAGTATCGAAAATCTCTTTCCGATGCGGGGGTGCTCATCCTGGGGAGAACGGAGGAACAGAACCAAAAATCGATCCTGCATATTGTGAGGGAAGTCCCATCCATTGATCTCATTATGATTCATTTCCGGTAGGACATTGCCGAAAGCAACATGCTTGCCATTCTCTTGCATCTGCCCGCGCCACCGAATATTCACCGAATCGAAAAGATCGCTTGCCGAATAAACGACCGGAATTCTTGAAAACAGCTGATGAGCGAGCATGTTCGCCTGGTTCGATCCAGTCAGATTCGATATGCCATAATCGGAGGAAAGTTTATCGAGAAGATCTGCAGCATCTTGAATATTCCCGGTTTCACCGGAAGTGAATCCGATTCGTTCAAGGGTAAGCAATACCGGCACGAATGAATAGGCAAGCGCTGCGCGTGGCTGAAAACCGGTCGGCAATACTATCATTGGTAGCCTATGTTCCGTAGCAAGACTTCCAAGCTTCCCGCCCGTTGTGATGCAGATGATCTTCGCTCCACATTTTTGAGCCGCTTCAAACATCGACAGCGATTCTTCAGTCGAGCCTGAGTAGCTTGAGGCAATGACCATTGTTTGCTCTCCGGCAAATCCGGGAAGATCGTAGGTTCGATTTATTAGAAATGGAACTGATAATTTTGAAAGCAGATATGAACGGGCAAGATCTCCCCCGATCGCAGAACCACCGAGACCGGCGAGAATGATATTGGCAAGTTCGTTCTTTTGCGGAAGTGAGGCTCGATCCAACGCTTCGCGTGAACGGATCGAGGCATCACGCAAATGTCCGCCCATTCCGGCAATAGCATCTGCCATCTTGGCTTTGTCCAAAGCAAGGATCGAGTCTTTCGAAATCTGAGATGAAAAGCTCATGTATTTGTGAATTTTAGAGATGGGAGAACAAACTTAAAATCCCAAAAATCCAATAAATCCGGCAAAGATCTCCATGCATTACTTACCAAGACGTTTTCTCAAAGCTTCATATCTCGAGAAGTTTTCATTCGTTTGAATCGCAACGTCCTTATCGCGGCCATGAAGCTTCTCGATGTCGAAGCTCATGTCGGGTTCAAATCGTAACGCAAGATCGAGAAATTTTTTCGCCTCTTCGATTCTTCCGTGCGTGGCCAGGAATTGTGCCCTGTCAGCCAGTGGAAGCGCCTGCAGAAAACGGGCATTGTCAGTGTAATAACTGCGACTGCGATAATTCTTATCATTCCATTGAATTGTCGGTAGTGGTACTTCAAAAACCGAATCCTGTTGAAGTAGCCGGTAAGAGAGTCCTGAAGGAAACGGCCTGAAGCTTGGGGCGAAAAGCGGATCGCGTCGAAGTATCCCATCGGGCGAGAGAAAGATTGGTCGATCCAGATTACGTGAAATGAGTGCCTCTGTAAAATTTCTATATAGCTCACCCATATGAAGTGTATCGTAAGGCAATCCACGATCGAATAATACAAGTTCGTGCATGAAAGCATCGAGTTCTGGCTCGGCGCGTTTTAGAACTTCGGGAAATCGCTGGCGAAGATAACTATAGTACCACGGGCGATCACGCATCATTGCACCGTCAATGACGAAGATATCAGGCCGAATGTGTTCTATATGCTGAAAGTAAAATGCGCCGCTTCCCCAAAAATCCCAGGCTGAAGAGGCGTCCGATATCGAATTGAAAATGATTGCATCTTTGGGCAGGCTATTGAGCATATTCTTCGTGTAATCTTCCACGAAATAATTACCGCTTTGATCGACTTCCGTGTAATGTTGGAAAATCTGGATCATTGAAAAAACGAGAGTGGCGCCGATCAACAAGGTTGATAGATCAGCATTGATTTTTTTTCTGATCAATCCTAATAGCCAGACGGCCCCAAAGGTTATGGTGATTCCTGAAGCCACATACGCCGTTAGAAAATATGTATCAATATCCACAATATCATAATTCATTGACCATAGAAGGCATCCGAAGAAGAACAAGACTACGAATGGAAGTAGGTGTGCCTTCCCTCTGCCCGACGACTTCAGGAGTGCATATAATCCGCAGACCACTAAAATAATACCCAGAAAAGTAAACTCTTCCGGGTATTTTGCCCAGAAATAGGGCCAGTTCTTGCTCGGAGCATCTTTAGTAAACATCATGATGCTGTACTGGCCACCGGTGAAGTGCTTCCAAAAGGAATGAAGATCTGTTGGGTGTCCCCAATCCATTAAAGGATATTGGGAGGCTCGGAGCGGCAAATACAAGTATGGCAGCAAACCGACGAAAAACGGGATCGCCAACTTACCAATGTGAACGAAAGATGGGCGCTTGAAACCATTCGCAGCGAAGTACATGTACAGACAGGCAGGAGCAAGTAGTACTGTCGTCATGTGATTGGAGAACGATAACCCCAAGGTCAGGGCAAACAGTATTGATTCTTTTCCGAACTTCTCCTTCTCCAATCGAAGCATGCGAAAGAAAAACGTCAGGACGATCGGAAGCATGAAGCAGTGTAAGGGGTAGACTTCTATAGAAGATGACGTATCCCACCAAGTTGCACTGAATGCCATCGCTAGGCCGGCAAAAATTCCGGCGGCTACAGATTCCATCCTGCGTGCTTCATCTACTACAGGTGCGACATCGGTCTGTTTCAGTGCACCTTTCTTTCCTTTCTGTACCGGAGGCTTCACCCTTTTCCGATTGAACCAGTACAGATAAAGCTCTGAAACTAAAAAAACCATTCCGCCGCTTCCTAAAGCGACAAAAAAAGCCGCCATGATATTGAGCCGAAGTACGACGTGTTCGGCAATTGGAAGATGAGCGAAGATATATCCAATGAGGCAAAAAATTGGATATCCTGTCGGATGTGCTATGCCTAGAGTTGCACAAACGGTAGAAAGCTCACCGCCGTCAATGAAAGGCACGGCCGGAGCCATCGTCTGCAGATAGATCACAAACGAGATAATGAAGACGAGTACTGCGCCGACGCCGGGACGAGTAAGAATCTTTGACATAGAAAGGAGCGGTTCTAGAGGATTAGTCTTCGTCGTCAAACTTGTGCCAATGATCGCATCGCTAAATATGCCTGCATTGCCATGCCTGTCCTTAATGCTTCTTCATCGATCGTGAAGTGATCATTATGGATATCGGCGGTGATCCCACTTTTTTGATTCCGAATTCCGAGACGATAAAACGTGCCTGGTACTTTTTCCAAGTAATAGGCAAAATCTTCAGCTCCCATAAGACGCTCCGCTTTGAATACTTGATCGCTTCCGAAGAGTTCTCGGGCGCACTCTTCCGCAAAATGGGTTTTTCCCGGTTCATTGCGGAGCACCGGATAACCCTTGTCGATCAGAACCTCGCAGCTTGCACCTGCTGAAGCACAGATTCCCTCCGTGATCTCCTTGACTCGCGCATGCGCATATTCCCGCCACTGTTTCGTCATCGAGCGAAGGGTGCCGACAAGCTTGACTTCTTCAGGAATAATATTTGGAGCAAATCCACCGTGAATTGAACCAATTGTGATTACACCTTGGGAAAATGGGTCAAGGCTTCTGGATACAAGAGTCTGCAACCCTAAGATTACTTGAGCCGCCGTTACGATCGGGTCGGTCGCGAAATGCGGCCGCGCACCATGACCGGATTTGCCTTTGATCGTGATGTAAAGTTCATCAGCGCTGGCCATCATCTCACCTTCACAGAATCCAACAGTTCCTGCATCATGCTGGGCAATCACATGTAGTCCGTAGATCTCGTCGACACCATCAAGGGCTCCGTCCTGAATCATAAAGGGGGCGCCGCCGGGATTCTTTTCTTCACTGGGTTGAAAGAGAAATCGAACTTCGCCATGAATCTCATTCTTTAGTTCGGATAGAATCATCGCAGCTCCCAGCCCGATCGCTGTATGTGCATCATGACCGCATGCATGCATCTTCCCTTCATTCTTCGAAGCAAAAGGCAAACCCGTCGCCTCTCTGATCGGTAAAGCGTCCATATCGCTGCGCAGTGCCACGGTTTTCCCATTCTTCGTGCCCTTGAGGGTTCCGATGATTCCCGTTTTAGCGACATGCGATACAACCACTCCCTGCTTTCCTAGAATATCAGAGACAAGTTTGGAGGTCTCATGCTCTTCGAATGCTAGTTCAGGATTGGCGTGGATCGCGCGCCGAATCTTAACAACATCATCAAAATACTTGTCGGCAAGATTCCTGATTTTCTTCTGTAATTCCATACTGATCTTCTATAAATTCTTTCGTATGATCAAAAGCAGATCAAAGACTATTTCCTTCTCACAACGAACTTCACTTCCGGAGGATCGATCGAAAGGATCTCGATCCCCTTCGGCGCATCGATCACGGGCTTAACCGCAGAGAGCGAATCAAATCGTGTCGCATCGTAAACAACCTTTGCATGAATGGCGAGTGGATCGAGCTTCGCAAGCTGATCCACTCCGCCACGAAGAATCACCGAAACACTGCCAGGATCGAGAAGGAGATCTCTATCAAAAGACAGAGCTTCGACAGCAAGAGGAATATCCTTGAACGTGCGTTCGGCGATCGCCTCTATCCCAATCCGCACGGTAATTGCATTGGCCGAGACTGAAGTGATCTCGTCCTTCAAGGTATCGGAAATTTCCAGAGTTCTTGTGAACGTCTCCCGCATATTATGCGCCTTCAACACTTTTGTCGGAAACGAACGAAGTGAGTCGAGGATAATACTTGATCCCTTCACGTTCACGAAAACAGGAGCGATCAGAGGATCTCCGACGATCGTATATCCCGATGCCGGCGTTACATCGAGTCGAAGTTCGATCGGAATACGTTTTGTCATCTCCCGTGAGAACTTGATGCCAAGAGAGTCCGGCACGATCTTAATGAGCTTCACATCGCTCGGCAATGTTGTCGATGTGGCAAGGTCTTCCTTAGTTATGAAAAATTTTCCTGTGGCCAGATCTTTAGTATCGCGTTCGGTAAGATCAAGTTTGAACCGCGATTTGGGAGTGAAATTCATCAACATCAGACGCCAGCCTATTCCGCTGAATCTGGCATGAATACGCTCGGGGAGCTCGGTCGCAACTGCAAAGCCGGTCGGTGAAGTGATCTCCAGAGGGAGATCCATGTCCACTTCATAATTGGAGGAAAGATGAACATATGTCCATAATAACAAAGCAAAAAAGATCGCTGCCGCTCCAACTCCGATCCTCCGTGCAAGTCCCACCGATGGTTATTTGTAAGTGTTTATGATATACAAGCCCAAAGTAAACGCAATTTCCTCTAATTCGATTCGTGTCGTTCCGACCTCATTTTGCTTCGATATCGTGAAAAAAAAATCATTGCAGAAATCCAATGGAATCCTGCAATGATCTTACCTCACAAGTCTTGAAGCGTAGTCTTGATCGTATCCTACTTAGTCAACGTCATCGATCGTGTCTGAGTCTTTCCGTTAAAAGCGATGCGGCAATAGTACGTACCACTGGGAAGTGCCAGGCCGTCGAAGATGACCTGATTCTCTCCACGGGACCGGTAACCATTAACTAAGGTCTTCACAAGTGAGCCGCGTCCATCGAATACTTCCAACAGCACCGGGCCACCTTCCGAAAGCGCAAACTTAATTGTGGTTATGCCTGGGAAGGGATTCGGTTGATTCTGATACAAATTAAATGCAAGGCTGCCGTTCTGGGAGACACTCATGGGCACGGGATTTCTAATGATGTTCTGCATAGTCCCTGATCCATTAACCGGGAATTTGAATCCATCGGTCGGTGACTGGAAATCCGAAACAGAAGTGAACTCGGGCTTATTCAAAATCGACTTGCGCAAATAGTCATCAATTCCGAACCATTGTGTAAGAATCGAAGCATACACCTGGCGGAAATCGAATTGCTCAACGAGGTCACCGTACACATCAAGATCTGCGGCATCCAGTTTCGGATTGTGCCCATATACCTCGCCGTTAATCTCTTTGCCGAAAAGGAACATCGGAGCTGAAGTACCATGGTCCGTTCCAAGACTTCCGTTCTGGTTCACGCGGCGGCCAAACTCAGAGTATGTCATTCCGATGACATTATCGGCGACGTTCATATTTTCAATATCCTTTTGAAATAGGGATATTGCTTCGCCAAGATATGTATGGAGCAAACCCTGACCCTGTGTGGGATCTTTCGTATACTGGCTTACGTGTGTATCGAATCCTCCGAGAGAGACGAAATACACGCGGGTCTGTAAGCCCGCTTTAATACACCATGCCACTTTCTGCAGTTGAACGGCAAGAGGATTGGTTGTTGGATAGGTAACGGTATTTTGTGTTGCACCTGGAAGAGCAAAGACATCCTTAAACCGCTTCCCGTATTTATCCGATTGTGTCAGAATTCCCCTGACAAATTGCAGTTCATTGCCGGCATTCGTATTGGGTGGCGTGTCATCGGCATAGTTCTGAGCGGCATTATATTTGCTCGGGTCGATCACTGCAGAGGCCATTACCGATCTGGAACCTTGAAACACCAGTGATGTCGAATAATCAATCGCAATTGCCAGCGGATCAGGAGAGCTGCCGATGTCGATCGGGTAATTTTCCGGCACTTGGGTTTCGAGATATCGTCCCATCCAACCGGTGAACACAACCAGTTCAGAATCACTCGCGGAATTCCAAATATCCGTTGCGCGGAAATGCGAGCGGTTCGGGTTCGAATAACCTACGTTTTGCAAGACGGCAAGTTTGCCATCCTTGAACATATTATAAAAATCCGTGCCAAGTGGAGGATTCAATGCAAGATCGCCCCGCAATTGAAATGGTGTCAGCAACGCCTTTTCCGATGGGGTATAATATCCGACATCCTTCCGGTTGATATCGTACTGCGGGTCCTGAAACGGAATAACAGTGTTCAACCCGTCATTACCACCTTGTAGGTTGATCAGGACGAGAACATTGTTCGAATTGCCCTGCGCATTGAGAAGGACATCGAGAGCCGGCGAACGGCCAAAGGCTTTTCCAGAAAAGAGTCCGCCGATACTAAATGGAACAGCTGCAGCTGCAACGCCAAGCGGTAAGCTCTTGATGAAATCACGACGTTTCATAGTAGTTCTTCGATAGTTAACAAAGTTGGTAATCTGCGAGTAAAAGTATTTGGTTTGCGATCTGCCTGAGTCCGGAAAGTTTCTCGGAATCGTTTAGAGATGCCCACTCATAGGTGTTCGGTGGAAGCTGGCTCTTCACGTACTGCAAAGCAGTGGCCGAAGGCGGTTGGGCGCACAAGTAATTGGCTATTTCACGCAAAAGATCATCGAAGGTGCCGTCGTAATTAGACAATTGCTTGCCCCAACTGGTGACCATATAATCCCAAAGATCGATCGATTTGTACGAATTGCCGTAGCCATCCTGACCGGTAGCAGGCAGTGAACCCCCTATCAAAAGCGGAGTTGCGATCCTCACATTCCGGTATGGCAAGGTGACGGTACTCATCCAATTGTGATAACCAGGCCATCCCTTGACATTAGGCGGATTTAGCAGTTCCTGAGATCCGGCGAATGCGAGATCGTACAACGTGCCGGCATACAATTCCCCATCGATCGGTGCACCAGGATTGTAAAGTGGGATGTCGAAGGCCCTTAGGACACCAATGAGATATTCGTAAGGCGATTTGATCTGCGATCCGATATTCACTTCATCAAAGAAATGCTCGCTCTTCAGAAGAAGGCTAAGAACATCTTTCACATTCCAGTTCACTTTGAACGTATCGGCAAGTTGTTGAATGATTGCTCTCTGAGCATCGGTCGTAATCTGGTGGTAGACGAAATATTGATAGAATTTTGAGCACATGAACCATGCAATTGCATCCGCACGCAGCTCGAATATATGATCGATAAGATCCATATCCATGGGTACTCCGGCGGATTCAAGATTGTAATTGCGAAGCTGTCCGTCGTAAATCTTTTGCGGAGAGCTATCGTGACGGTCGGCATAGAGGGCTACCATCATTTGCGGATCTTCCATATGGATCCGCCAGCCTGTCAGAACGTGCGCGATCGCTTCGACGTCATCTTGGGTATAGTTCGGATTTCCATTCTTATCGAGCGGCCCCATCGTGAACAGCTCTTGCAATTCCCGGGCGTAATTTTCGTTCGGAGCAATTCCCGCGTTCAAGATCCCATCGAGATAAAAGAGCATGGCCGGTGCCACGGTAATATCCTTGACCATTTGCTTAAAATTGCCCCAGGCATTTTGCCTCATATAGGTGAGATGGGCATAGAGCATCTGAGGAAAGTAATCTTTTCTGGATTCAATAACAAAATGATTCATCCAGAACAGAGCCATTTTTTCACGCAGCATGACTTCAGGCTGATGCATTTGCACTGCCCAGTGTGCGCGAATTTTCATATCCGCGTGCAGATAATCAGCCTCAGCAACTTTCGTATCGGTGTACACCGCTGAAAGCGGTACGCGAAGCCATGACGGAGGCTGCGGAGGTTCTTGATCGGCTCTTGTTGGGATCGGAGGAACTGTTGGTCGAGTAAGCAAAGAATTATTAAGAAGCGCATCAACGGTCTGGCCTGGGGTTTTCCCCGTCTGCGGATCGAGAATAGCTTTTAACTCACTTTGCGATGCTCCGAAACCCGCGCGTCGATATAAATGATTGATCGTGTGTACATCCCAGGGCTGAGCGGAAGTCGGCACCCATTCATTGAGTCCGGTCGAAGTTACAACATTCCGATCACGGTTATTCGTAGATAGAAATAACGGGGATTCTTGGTGTTGGGCAGATGCTCCGAAAGAATCGGCGGCAATAGCGGTACCGGCAGTAATGCCAATGGATTTCAAAAAGGAACGTCTATTCATAGAACTCCATACCTCTCTTGTGAACTACATACTCCCCCAACCGGAGCGATCCAATCTCTAAAGTTTACACAAAAAAGGCAGAAATAATTCATTTGCTTAACAAAGTTGATAATCGGCAAGAAGCATTAGTGCAGTAGCCATCCCTAGGAGCGCCTTCACCTTTGTTGAATCATCTAGTAGATTCCATTCATAGGTTTGAGGCGGAAATTGACCCTTAATATACTTCAATGCTGTGGCAGAAGGAGTATGGGCGCATAGATATGTTCCAAGTTCGCTCAGCATATCGTCAAATGTGCCTGAGTAATTGTCGAATTGTTTTCCCCATTTCACCAGATCGGCCTCCTGAGGAAGATTGATCGGAAGGTGCGCGTTGCCATATCCATCGGTGCCGACAGCTGGCAGCGACTTATTGCTGAAGACCAGCAGTGTTTCAATTATTCCTCTGTATGGTAAGGTCGTTGTGCTGATCCATGAATGGTAGCCTGGCCATCCCTTCACATTAGGCGGGTCAAGAAGAATTTGAGATCCTCCGACAGCGTAAAAATAAAGTGAACCCGCGCTAAGCTCATTTATCGGAATCTCAAACGTGCGAAGTAAACCGATAAGATGATCGTATGGTGATTTTATCTCCGCTCCTATGTTGGCTTCGTCAAAAAAGTGAGCACTTTTTAGCAGAGCAGAAAGCACAGGTTTCAGCTCCCAGTTACTCGACTTGAACAAATCAGCCATCGCCCCGATAACAGCCTTCTCGGAATCTCCGGAAACGTCATGATAAACAAAATACTGATACAACTTTGAGCAGATATACCAGGCGATCTGATCACCCCGCTGATCGAAAATATGATCGATAAGATCCATATCCATCGAAGCTCCTGAGGCAGTTAAGTTGTACTGCCGTTTCACTCCGTCATAGATCTTCTGAAATGACGAATCATGGCGAGTGACCTCGTATTTCGACGGCAGAACATCCGGCGGAGGAGCTTGCGCATCGACAGTCCAACCTGTCAGAGCATGAGCAATCCCTTCGACATCATCCTGAGTGTAATTTGGATTGCCATTCTTATCTACGACTCCCATCGTAAACAGCTCTTGCAATTCTCGGGCATAATTCTCATTTGGCGCCGAACCTGCATTGAGAACTCCGTCGAGATAGATAAGCATCGCCGGAGAAATAGTAACATCAGATACCATCTTCTTGAAATTCCCCCATGCATTTTGCCGGAAATAGGTCAGAAGACTATACATAGACTGTGGATAGTACACTTTTTTCGCCTCAACGACGAAATGATTCATCCAGAAAAGCACCAGCTTCTCGCGCAGCATGACTTCAGGCTGGTTCATCTGCACTGTCCAATGGCTACGAATTTTCATATTCGCATTTGCATAATCTGTCTGGATCTTTATGGGATCGTTATAGACATATGGAGGCACGCGCAGCCATGCCGGCGGTAATGATGGGGTTTTTCCGTCATCGGCATTACCAGGGATAGGTGGTACCGTAGGCTGAAGAAGAAGAGAATCCCTCAGCAAATTATCGACAACTTGCGAAGGTGTTTGTACAACTATACCTCTGGTAATCGCATAGATTTCTCCTAAGGTCGCCCCGAATCCCGCACGACGGTAGAGATGATTGATAGTATGCACATCCCAAGGTTGGGTGGTGGATGGATTCCAAGGTGAGAGATCGGAGGATGCGATTGTTTCACGACTTCGCGATGGTTGTCTTAAGTGCTCAGAGGGGATTCCGGATGCAACATGTGTAGTGGCAAATGAGTCCGATGCTTCGGATATGGCGGCACCGGCTGCTGTGACACCGAGAGATTTCAGGAACAAACGTCTATCCATAGAGCTCCTCGAATGGGATATGAATCACACAGGTATTACAACGATTCGTTAGTGGGATGGTTTCGAATGACACCAACGATCTGGCCAAAAATACGAACATTTTGAGGTCGAACTTCATGATAGCTGGTAGTCAGCCAATAGCATTATTTCATTTGCCAGTTGTCGAAGAATTCCGACTCTCTCGCTCGTTGTGATCGTCTGATCGCTCCATTCGTAACTAATGTTCGAAGCGAATTTTGATTTGACATGGGCTAAAGCTTTCGCCGATGGAGTATGAGCACAGAGATATGTGGCGATCTCGTGAACCAGATCGTCAAAAGCCCCGGCATAGTTTGTAAATGATTGCCCCCATGAGGTTACCATTCCATCCAGCAAGAAGATCGGATAATTGTTTTGGCCATAACCATCGACGCCTTCAGCGGCAATATTCCCACCTATAAGTAAGGCCGTTTGTATATATGTCTCGCGGAACGGCAACGTCGTTGCACTGATCCAAGTATGGTAGCCCGGCCAACCTTTTACATTCGGAGGATCGAGCAGCTCTTGCGATCCCGCAAGGGCGTAGTTATAGAGTGATCCCGCCATGAGTTCCCCTTGCCCATCCGAAGTGTTTTCCGGGAGTAGAATTTCAAAT
The DNA here is from genome assembly GCA_030706385.1 of Bacteroidota bacterium. Lineage (GTDB taxonomy): Bacteria > Bacteroidota > Ignavibacteria > Palsa-1295 > Palsa-1295 > PALSA-1296. Next base: position 15,577 of record JAUZOQ010000020.1, read on the forward strand.
GGCCGTAACAAACCGATGATGTGTTCATAAGGAGACTTGATCAATGCTCCGATATTTTCCTCATCAAAAAAATGCGAGCTATTGAGAAGCGCAGATAATACCGGCTTTAGCTCCCAGTTGCTTGCCCGTAACAGATCGGCCATCTCAGAAATGACAGCTTGCTCTATCGCCCCCGAAGTATCGGCATAAACGAAATATTGATATAATTTCGTGCAAATAAACCAGGCGATCTGTTCGCTTCGCTGCTCAAAAATATGATTGATGACATCTTTGTCCATGGCATCGCCGGAAGCCGTCAAATTATACTGGCGCTCAATATTGTCATAGATTACTTGTTTGCTCTGATCATGCAAACCACTATTATAGATCGCCGGCAAAATCTTAGGCGATTGTTGGGTCGTGTCTACCGTCCAACCCGTTAGAGCATGCGCCAAGCCTTCGACGTCGGACTGAGTGTAGTTGGATTTGCCATTCTTGTCGAATGCTCCCATCGTGAAGAGCTCCTGTAATTCCCTTGCGTAATTTTCATTCGGTGCCGATCCTGCATTCAATATTCCGTCAAGATAAATTAGCATTGCGGGCGACGTTGTCACATCGGCAACCATCTTCTTGAAATTCCCCCACGGATTCTGCCGAAAATAGGAAAGGTAGTCATAGATGCAGATGGGATATTTGACTTTTCTCGCCTCGATGACGAAATGATTCATCCAGAACACTGTCAATTTTTCCCGAAGCATTGTCTCCGGTTGACACATCTGAACTGTCCAGTGTCGCCGAAGCTCCATGGCAGCATTATTGTATGTGGTTTCCTGCCTTGCCTTTTGGTAAAGGTCAGTACCGGTATAAGGCACAACGTCCTTCCACTGGAAAGCATACCGAGGATCTGCGGGAAGATAATTTCCGGTAAGGAGTTTGTCGTCGAGAAGATCATCGATCAGTTCAGACGGAGTTTTCGCAACAGCTGCATTGATCTCCGAAAGGGTTGCACCGAAACCTGCCCTACGGTAGAGATGATTTATCGTATGCACGTCCCATGGTTGTGAATGGGAGGGAATCCATGGAGATAGGTCGGAAGAGGCAATTGTCAGACGGCTGCCTTCGGTCTCCGAGTGAAAAAAAGATTTGGAAAATTTTTCCGCAGCAAACGCATTCGATGAAAAAATTGCCGGGACGGCAAAACTTGCCGATTTCAGAAATGAGCGTCTATCCGTAAGAATTCCTCTATATGATTAACTATAGACGGGCCACCGAAGAGGACAAGCGCTTCAAACCTGACGGCAAAACTCAAGATCCAGTTCTTCGCTTCTACAGTATTAGTGATTTTACACAATTACGATTTTACAAAATAAGAAAAACACCATCAAACTCACTACTGATTGACTACTGATTTTTCAGCAGGTCAGAATCCGATTGAATTCAGAAGAAATTCAGATTTCTAGCTTAAGGTATGTAGGTATTTACTTCCTCAAAAAGATATGAGCGTTGCTCCTCGACTTGGGATTTACATAGCTAAACAGAACGATTCCAGACCAATATGGTTAAAAATATCAGATTTTCAAGTACACTCTTTATCCCGACTAATTATTGTATGGTATTGCTATCTCTTCTTTTGGGAATTCTTGTGGGCGGAGCAATCGGCTATCTTCTGCAAAGTTCTAGACTTGCAGGTTTAAGAGCGGAAGTGAATCGCTTACCCGTTCTAACCGATCAGATCCAGACCCTTCAGTCCGAAAATTCCGATCTGCTCGTGCAACTTACGAAAGCCAGATCCGGTCTCGAGAACGAACTAAAAAGATCGCAGGAGTATCTCGCCTTTATTGAAAACGCAGAAAAACGATTTGCTGATACATTCGGAAAATTAAGTAAAGAAGCTCTTTCTGAAAACGCAAAGGACTTTCGCGATCTGGCAACATCGGATTTTTCCTCCAGGCAAGAACATCTCAATGAATTGCTCAAACCGGTGAAAGAGAATCTCACGAAGTTAGAAGAATTCAATCGCGCTCTTGAAGAAAAACGTGCAAGCGCCTATTCTTCTCTTGAAGCGCACATCACAAGTCTCGTAGAATCTGAGCAATTCTTGCGCACAGAGACTTCTCAACTTGTCAAGGCTTTGAGACAGCCGGCAGCGCGTGGCACCTGGGGTGAGCAACAACTTCGTAGGATTCTTGAGATCGCCGGTCTGCAGGAGCACCTTCATTTTAACGAACAAGTATCAATGACGATCGGAGAGAAAAACCTTCGCGCCGATCTCGTGCTTACGATGGCAGACGGTAAACACATTATCGTCGATTCAAAGGCCCCTATTGAGATCTATATGGATGTCGTTAATGCGGCAACGAAGGAGGAGCAAGCTGAGCGACTCAGATCATTGACACAGAACATCAAGGCATATGCCAAAGACCTGCAGTCCAAAGAGTATTGGAAATTCTACGATGATTCTCCCGGTGTTGTTGTGATGTTCATTCCCGGAGAATCCATTCTGAATGCTGCAATGCAGTTTGATCCTACTCTCTGGGACGAGTGTGTTCACCGCAGAGTCTTGCTTGCAAGCCCGACAACTCTCATTGCAATTCTCTATAGTATTGCTTTCGGCTGGAGACAGGATAGTTTTGAAAAGAACGCTGAGGAGATACGAAAAGCTGGCGAAGATATTTATTCGCGACTCTCAGTCTTCGCAGAGCACCTGCAGGATCTTGGCAAGCATCTTAGCCGAAGCGTCAGTAAATACAATGATGCTATCGGCTCTCTCGATCGGAGTGTTTTGACCAGTGCACGAAGAATGAACGAGCTGGGAATATCGGCCGGAAAAAAAGTCTTGCCTGAATTAGTACCAATTGATCCCGAAACACGATCGTCCCAAGCGCCTGAGTTATTATCTTAGGTCAGGGAGAAAACGGGCGAGTTGGTGGGGACGCTGCATAACAATGGAATAATCCGCCAGAACCAGGGATCACTTTACATCTTCCTCTAACTTATCTAACTCTCCCTTTATTTTTTCTATCTGCTCTGCCATTTTATCATTATTCTGTTTTTTTGCCGCTGCCAGTGCGCGGTCAAAAAAAGGTTTGGCATCTCTGACAGCTTTTTGCTTGTCGTCAAGGTTTGCACGGATCGTTAATATTCCTGCGTTGAAGAGGGCATTGATATGCTCGGGGTCATACTGGAGAGCCTTCTTGATTTCTGCAACCGATGCCTTATAATTGCCTGTCGTCTGGGCCAAGACTAATGCGTAGTCCACTCTCGCATCAACGTCTTCGGGATATTTAGCCAAAAAGTACTCATACTGGGGCTTAGCTTTATCCCATAGTTCTGCTTCGTAGTACACATTTGCCAACATCAGATGTGCCTGAGCATCGTTCGGATTAGCAGCAATAACGCCGATCAGGGAATCGGTCAGCGGAGCATACTGCATCCTTTTGGTATTCAAGTCCGAGGAATCGGCAGTCGGAGCCCCTACTTGGCCCTTATGCGGATCCTCTGTCATAAATTTCTCGGGCGAACGAGAGAAGAAATAGATCCCAAATCCTAAAGCAATCGTGAATAGTATTATTACAACCAGAATGGGTTTTCCGAGTTGCGGAGCGATTTTCGGCTCATTTTTCAGCCGTTCCAGGAGAATATCTTCGATTCGCGTGGATTGGGGTTTGTTCTCGTTCGAAGACGATGCTGATTGATCGGCGCTCAATGTGTCGGATGTTGGGGAATGGGTCGTGAAGAAATCACTCGCTTTTGGTACGAATTACTTTTTGGACTTCATCTTTTCGTCGATCATCGCACGAAGTTCGCGTGATGGTTTAAAGGTCGGAACGTAGTGAACGTCAAGCGGTACCGGCTCTCCGGTTCGTGGATTCCGAGCGATCCTCGGTTTCCGTTGTTTGACCTTAAACGTTCCAAAACCCCGAATCTCAAAATGCTCTCCTTCAGCCAAGGCTTCGGAGATCGTCTTGAAGAACCCATCGACGAGGATTTCCGTCTCAAGTTTGGTCACACCTGTCGCATTTGCGACGCGATTGACGATATCTGCTTTTGTCATAACCGCAAAGTGTATTGTTAACTCATTGTAAACAAAGAAAAACCAGTACTCCGTTCGCCCTATTTCACTATAACACAGAAAAGGCACCGTCGGATTCTATTCCGACGGTGCCCGTTTTCTCGATTCAAGTAGAACTCCCTATTTTTTGCCTTTTCCCTGAGGCAGCTTTCCCTTACCCGGAGGCGTACATGGCGGTGGCGGCATCATGCCCAGATCTGCCATCATTTTCATGTTGTCATAAAAACCCCAGTGTTCGACCGCCTTACCGTTCGTGCTTTCTTCGTACAAGAAACGAGCAGCACGGATGGTAGCGCTAGAAATACTAGTAAATGTTTCGTATTGTGTTTGACGTGCGAGTATGAATTCAATAACTTGAGGCTGCGAATATAAGAAAAAACAGGATTCTGCTTCCAAAAATATTTGTGCAATTCCGATCGCGGAACGGACACTCTCTAGCAATGCGATTTTGTAAACGAATTGGCGTGAATAATACTCAGTTAGCGGGCTGGCGAGGCAAGCCAAACTGAGAACTTAGAATTTTGAATTCTCGCGGACTCTTCTTTTGGAAATATTGTTTTCGCACCTTCGAAATCATTTTACTGGACGCAATGGCAGAACTCAAATTTCATATCTATCCGATCGAATCCGGCTTTCACGGGCCCAAGCGTCCGACTCCGAGCCCTGATCTTATTGCGAAGTATAACTACGCGAACTTTAAACCTTTCAAGAATTCCAAGCAGAACAGCGACGAATACATTGCAACTGCAGCCAAGGAGATTCGACGAGATATCATTCGGTCTCTTGTAGAAGCTAAAAGCGGCCACTCGGGCGGACCACTTGGAATCTCAGATGTTATGGCGACATTATATTTCGGAGGGGTAATGCGCTACGACCCGAAACAGCCGTGGATGGAAAGCAGAGATCGCTTCGTCCTTAGTGCAGGGCACATGGCGCCCGTTCTTTATGCAACTCTTGCAAATGCAGGGTTCATGGAGAAGAAGGAATTGCTCACGCTCCGCAAACTTAACTCACGCCTTCAGGGCCATCCAGGACGAGATATGGGACTCCCCGGCATTGAAACCTCGACCGGTTCTCTGGGACAAGGAATGGGAATTGCCGTCGGGATGGCGCTTGCCGATAAATATGTTTCGAAAAATGATCACCGTGTTTACTGTATTACCGGAGATGGCGAACTTCAAGAAGGCGAAATATGGGAAGCAGCGATGTTTGCATCTCACTGGAAACTTGATAACCTCTGTGTGCTTGTCGATCGTAATCATTGCCAGATAGACGGAAGAAATCCGGATGTTATGGAAGTTGATCCAGTTGCCGATAAATGGAAAGCCTTTGGATTCCATACGATCCATATTAACGGACACAGCATCCCTGAAATTCGAGCCGCATACGCCGAAGCAAATAGTGTTAAAGAGAAACCCACATGTATCGTTGCTGAAACGTACATGGGGCATCCGATAAGCTTTATGAATGATGATTACCGCTGGCATGGCAAACCCCCGAACAAAGAGCAAGCTGAGAAAGCCCTGGCAGAACTGGAATAAAACATTTTCTTGAACGACGTGGAAACTACAACAAAGACAATCGCGAATAACGAACCACTTGCTTCGACCAACGGAATGAAACCTAAATTTGAACTGCTCGGAAAAAAAGCTACTCGTTTCGGCTTTGGTGAGGGGCTCGTCACTCTCGGTGAACGGTATGAGAACGTTGTCGTCTTAGGAGGCGATATCACGGGATCGGTAATGACGTCCTATTTTCAAGAAAAATTTCCCGACCGTTTTTTCTCCGCCGGCATTATGGAAGCTACGGCAACACTCGTAGCGACGGGACTAGCTCTCAGCGGCAAAGTCCCTTTCTTTGCAAGCTATGGAGCATTCGCTGCCTGCCGTAACACGGATATGCTTCGTATCTCGGTTTGCTACAACGACGCGAACGTAAAGATCGGCGGTGGCCATGCCGGAATTTCCGTAGGACCCGACGGCGCAACCCATCAGGTGCTTGAGGAGATCGCCATCACACGCACCCTGCCGAACATGACATTAGTCGTTCCCTGCGACTTTACCGAAGCGAAGAAAGCAACCGTAGCTATTGGCGAGTTTGTCGGACCTGCCTATATCCGATTCGGAAGAACCGATACTCCCATGTTCACGAAGGAGGATACTCCTTTCGAACTGGGAAGAGCACAAGTATTCCGCGAGGGAAACGATGTAGCGATTTGTGCATGCGGACCAATGGTTTGGGAAGCTCTTGTGGCTGCCGAAGAATTAGCGAAAGAAGGAATTGACGCTCGGGTTATCAATGTCTCGACGATCAAGCCTCTCGATAACGCAACTCTTATCGCTGCGGCGAAGGAGTGCGGAGCAATCGTCAGTGCTGAGGAACATCAGATCACTGCAGGCCTAGGCGGTGCGATCGCAGAACTTCTGGTTAAGGAATATCCTGTGCCGATGGAATTTGTCGGGGTTCACGATACCTTCGGAGGCTCCGGTGAACCGGATGAACTGATGGCGCTGTTCGGCCTGACGAGTGTCACCATTATTGAAGCCGCGAAAAAAGTCGTCAAAAGAAAATCTTGACGTGAGTCTCCGCACGGTCGGATGACGAATATTACCACCTAATAGTCGATAGGAATCCGATCGCCTGGAATCCTCTGAGGCACTTAATCCTCCGCACCTACTTACGAACCTAACTACCCTTACCAACTGTTACTTTTGGCTCGATAAACCGTAGTAATTTTACTGATGGTCCCGGTCATAGGTATTTTGCCGCAGACGGGACGTTCTATCTTTTCATTTTTCATTTCTTATGGTTAGATATCTAAAATCCATTCGACCAATTGTTTTTGGAATCGGTATTTTTCTTCTTACTGTTGCCATTGGATATATTTCTTCCACGCTAGCACAAAAGGAAGCCTCGAAGTCCCATACTGCACCTTCTGCAGTCATAAAATCAGCAGCTTCGCCGGTATTGATCAAGACAACAAAGGAAGAGATTCGCCTCGACGAATTCGAAGAAGCATATCGCAGGATGAATGATAAGGATCCCTACGGTTCGACGCTTGACTCCTTAAAAGATTTCATGACGATCTACTCGGATTACCGTCTCAAACTTTTGGAAGCAAAGGAATTGAAACTCGACCAGGATCCGAAGATCCAAAAAGAAATTGAAGGATATCGCGCGATGCTGGCAGGTCCATTCGTTTTGGACAAGACGATCACCGAACCGAATGTGCACCGCATTTGGGAACATCGGCAATGGGAAGTCAATGTTGCACATTTTCTTGCTGCGATAAAAAATTCAAACGATCCGGCCGACACACTTCGTGCCTACAAGAAAGTCATGAAAGCTCTTGCCCGCATGAATGAAGGTGAATCGATCGGAATGGTCGTGCTCAGCCAAAAGGATGCGGAGTATATCGACGATCCTGTGAAGGCGATGAATAAAGAGCATGAGCGCAAAGAGAAAAAAACGCCTGATAGCACACTTTGGGAGGGTTCAGACGATCACAATAGCGCAAAGATGGGTGGTGAGTTAGGATATTTTACCGGAGGACAAACCGTCCGGCCGTTCGAAGAAGCAGCTTACTCGCTCAAGGTTGGCGAGTATACAAAAGTCCCGGTTCGTACTCGCTACGGATATCATATCATTCAGCTTCTGGACAAGCATCCTCGCCTAGGGGGTTTGAAAGTCCATCATATTCTCGTCAGTATGAACAAGTCTATTCTTGGCGCTGATACCATGCGGTATTATCATGACATCGATAGCTTGTACAAGGCCATCAAGGCCGGCGCAAAATTCGAAGATGTTGCTCGCCAATCCAGCGATGACAAGTTTACTGCCGAGAAGGGCGGCGATCTCGATTTCATCGACCGCGAAGTGCGGCGTACGGAGAAGCCTTTCGATCAGACAGCATATTCTCTGAAGGACGGTGAAATGTCTGGCATTATTCGTACGTCGAAGGGATATCATATTATCCGTCGCGATGGCTCATATCCGCCGAAGACCTACGATCAGGAAAAGGATATGCTCAAGAAATTGTATAAGCAGTATTACTTCATGGACGATCGCGCCCAGAAGCTCGCTGAGGTTAAGAAACAAAATAATGCCCACATCGAGCAATCATCTGTTAATATATTCATGTCCCGAGTCGATTCTACCCGGACATCTCTTGACACGGGATGGTCAAAGAAATTCACAATGGGTGAGCGGAATCTGGCCTTGTACAAAATTGGCGAAAATACCTGGAACATCGGGTCACTCATCGATTCGCTCAATGCGCAACCTGGTGCTGCACTTTCGCGCAACTCAATTCTCGATCTTATCAATAAGGATCTCGATGATGAGGCGATAGCTATCATGGCAAAGGATGTCAGCAAACGATTCCCTGAGTTCGAAAAGATCATGGCCGATTACAAGAACGGAATCACTCTCTTCGAATTGGAAAACAAACGGATCTGGTCGAAAGTCGTACCCGATAGTGCAAAAGAACGGAAATACTTCGAGGAACACAAGGCGCGATTCATGTGGCCTGAAAGGGTTGATGTTTCGGAGATCTATCTCTATAACGATTCGATTGCGAAGGTTCTTTACAAGAGAATCATAAACGGTGAAAACTTTGACAGCCTGGCCAAGAAATATACTGAGCGTCCTGGCTTTAAAGAGAAAGCAGGGCATTGGGGCCTCATGACTAAGGACGAGAATGAAATGTCTAAGAAGGCCTTTAGCTTCACCGTCGATGATGTCAGAGAACCGTTCAGCTTCCAATCGGGATTCTCGATAGTTAAGCTGAATCGTCGCGTGCCAATAACGGCTAAAACGTACGAAGAAGCGAAACAGGAAGTTGCCAGCCAATATCAGGATGAGCTTTCAAACGAGTTGCGACTGGAATGGGTAAGTGACCTTCGTAAAAAATACAAGCGCCAGATCAATACGAAAGTCATCGAAGAGGCCTGGAAAGCCCACCACAGTGCAGGTGGCCAATCGGGCGCAACTTCGGGTTGAGCAAGAGGAGGTTAATCGCTCTGAATCGATACTCCTGATCACGAGATCCTTTCGAGAGAGTCTCTTTGCTCAGGCACGGACGCGTATATTGCTCTCATTCTGATGCGTTCAGGAGGGTAAGCCCGCACTCACCAATTGAAAACAATTATGTACTTTTGCCGAAAATATTTCTGCCTCGCCACCTTACTCTTTCTTTGCAGCGGCCCCTTGTTCGCGCAACCGAAGCAGTTGCGCGATGGTGATAAACTTGACGCTGTCATTGCAGTTGTCGGCAAGTATCCAATCTTAAAATCGACCATCGATGCCCAGCTCCAGCTCGTCTTGATTCAGACCGGTAAGACCGGCGCTTCGCCTGATACTGTTGCGAAACTCCGTGATCAGATCTTGCAAACGGAAATTGACCAAAAAGTGCTGCTCGTTCGTGCCGAGTCTGATTCAACGATTTCAGCAACAGAGAGTGAGATCGATGAGCGCCTGAATGATCGTATTAAGCAATACGAGCGTCAATTCGGCTCGCGGGCCGAGATGGAGAAAGCGTTCGGAAAGACTGTTGCAGAAATCAATTCTTCACCAGAGTTGCGTGACCGCGCCCGTGAATCCATCCTGATCGAAAAATTGCGCGGCGCTAAATTTTCACGCCCCCCCGTTGTCTCCAAGCGGGATATGCAAGAGTTCTATGCGGAATACAAGGATAGCCTCCCTATGGTTACTGCTCAAGTTGAGCTTGCAACAATAGTGAAGCTCATCAAGCCGGATCCTCTTCAAAAGGAGAAGATGAAGGCCTTCGCAAAATCACTTGTCGATTCGCTACGTAACGGTGCCGATTTTTCCGTCTTTGCAATGCGCTACTCGCAGCACTCAACTGCAAAGTCCGGTGGCGATCTCGGCGGCCCATATCCCCGCGGAACATTCCTTCCGGATTTCGAAGCAGCCGCATTCAGACTTCGGCCGGGAGAAATTTCCGATCCGGTAGAAACAGATCAAGGAATCCATATCATCAAACTTCTTGACCGAAAGGGCGAAGAGATCAAGGTTGCTCAGATTCTCCTCAAGCCTGAAGCGAGCAAAAAAGGAGAGGATTCGATCCTCTTCCTCATCGAGAGTCTACGCAAGCGAGCACTTAGTGGAGAAGAGTTCGGACGCCTCGCGGCCGAATACTCGGACGATCAGGAAACCAAAAGTATCGGTGGATCTCTTGGACGGGTTCGCGTCGAAGATCTGGGAGCAGAGCAGCGGTCGGTTATCGATTCAATGCAGATCGGAGATGTATCACGCCCGGTAAAGATTTCGTATTCCAGAACGATGACCGGATTTCAGATCGTCAAACTTATCGGTCGTGTTGAACCACACCATCCTTCTCTGGAAAAAGATTACCGTGACCTGGAAGCTCTCGCAATGCAATGGAAAATGGCGAAGGACTTTTCGAAGTTTGTTTCCGATGCACGCAAGAGCGTTTATATCGAGATCAGGGATCCGAACAAATTGTAAGTTGAATACACCTTCAAATATTCCGTTTTCCGAATACGATCTTGCCAATGGCTTGCATGTTATTCTCTCCCCTTCAGCTCTGCAGCCCATTGTTTCCGTGAACTTATGGTATCACGTCGGCTCGAAAGATGAAGATCCGTCGAGAACAGGATTCGCCCACCTGTTTGAACACCTGATGTTCGAAGGATCGGCGAACGTGAAGAAGACCGAGCATTTCAAGTATATTCAAAATGCCGGCGGAACACTGAACGCAACGACGAGCTTCGATCGTACGAATTACTTTGAGACACTTCCTTCGAATCAGTTAGAACTTGCACTCTGGCTGGAATCGGACCGGATGAACGCTCTTGATGTCAGTCGTGAAAATTTTGAGAATCAGCGAGCAGTTGTAAAAGAAGAACGACGCCAACGCTACGACAATCAGCCATACGGCAGAACCTTCGAAACGATTCTCCATCACCTGTTTCCTACGAGCGGTTATCATTGGGCTACGATAGGATCGATGAAGCACCTTGATGAAACCACGATCGAAGAAGTTCAAACCTTCCATAAGAAATGGTATCTGCCCAACAATGCATCGCTGGCAATTTCCGGAAATTTTGATACTGACTCTGCCAAGGAATTGATCGAAAAATATTTCGGTGATATTCCCAGAGGTGCAGCCCCGGCTCGGCCGGCGCAACCCATTACTCGAATCTCCGGCAAGACTAATGTCATCTTGGAGGATGCAGTATCCCTGCCATCGGTTGCTATTGCATTCCAAGGATCAGCTATCTATTCAAAAGATGATTACGCAATTGATATACTGTCCGATTGTCTTACACATGGTAAGAGCAGCAGACTCCACAAAAGTCTTGTCTATGAACAACAAGTAGCCAAGAGCGCCTCTGCATATAACCTGTCACTGGAAAAGAGCGGGCTTTTATTCATTAGTTGTGTTGCTCAGTCAGGCGTTTCACCGCAAAACCTTGAATCTGCGATCTGGAGGGAATTAGGAAGAATTGCTTCTGAGGGAATTACAGATATTGAGCTTGAAAAAGCCAAGAACCATAACATCACCAGTCGGGCGAAAAGAATGCAGCAGCTCTCGAGCCGGGCAGATTCCCTCCAGCAGGCCTATACCTATACCGGACGGACTGAGACTGCCAATGAGGAACTTGAGATGCTATTAGCAGTCAAAAGGGGCGATATTGCCTCAATTGCCGCACATATCATGAAATCAGAGGAAGCCGTTGTTCTCCATACTGTGCCAAAACCGTCATAACCCGGAGTTCAGATCGGTACCAAATAGCCGGATAATCAGGCGGAACTATGGAATCATTCGCCCGTCAATCTGTTATACTTAAGGCAAATAACGGTTTCGCATTTGTACTGTGTTTCTTTGAGAATTGACTTCTGCGTGTCGGTCCGATGTGTTCCCCACCTCGAATCCCATCTGCTGTAAGACTTTCGATCTGATAATCATCTCTACGAACGTAACCACTTTTTCGTATTTCGTATTTCTTTAGTTTCTAATGATGAAAATCTATATCGGGGGACTTCCCTATCAAACAAGTGAAGAGCAGCTTGCTCAGATCTTTTCACCTTATGGTGAAGTAACAAGTGCAAAGATCATCTCAGATCGCGAGACCGGCCGTTCAAAGGGCTTCGGATTCGTCGAAATGACCGATGGTGAAGCAGCAAAAAAGGCGATTGCCGAATTGAACGAAGCAGAGTTGGGTGGTCGTACGATCACCGTTAACGAAGCTCGTCCGATGGAACAGCGCTCAGGCGGCGGCGGCGGTGGTCGTGGCGGCTATGGCGGCGGCGGCGGACGTAGCGGTGGCGGCGGTGGTCGCGGTGGCTACAGCGGCGGCGGCGGTGGCGGTCGTTGGTAAATTATTCAATTTTTGAATAAGCAAAAATGCGGCTCGTCTTTTGGCGAGCCGCATTTTCTATTTTAGGATCGTAATCGGTAACGTACCGATGCCTTCAGAGCACCGAAGCTCGAATATGTACGAACCGGACGGTATGTCAGTAACCTCTAACCTCACCTGACTTGATCCCGCGCTAAGATACTCAGAAGGAAGAGACTTCACCTCCCTGCCTAACACATCCAATATCCGAAGTTCAACATGCTCAGCCTGAAGAAGGGTGATCTGAATGCTTGTCTCGTCACGAAATGGGTTGGGATAATTTGACAGGGCAAGCGCCATTCCCTCATTTCCGACTCTCACCTTCTCCTTTGCTGCAGGCATCACGATATAAGTGGGTAGGACTCGTGTCAAGCCTTGCGAATTCGTTGCAACGAGATCGTATCGGAATCCATTTTGATAAGCGTTAGGAATAGTAGAGGAATAAAGGCTGCCTGCCTGATTTGAGAGTGTATAACTATTGATTAGTTTTCCGTTCGAATCTACAATATTCATTTTGACCGATGTGATCACATCGGATTTGTCGAAGGGATCGGCAATGACAATCGCCTTCACCTGGAAACTCACCATGCCGAGAACCGATGTGTCCAAGGGTGTATGCTGAATGTTTGGACCGGCTCCCCACGCGTAGTACGCAAAGGGACGGAGAAAGTTGTAATCGTTGGCCCAGGTAGTATACATCATTCCGCGAACATTCGAAATACCTTCTTGGGCAATCCGCCAGGCCCTTATTGTCGAAGTGTTTCCGACATCATAATACGGAGAGGTGATCTGACTGAATCCCTTCTTCTCGAAGAACTTGAGAGAGGCTTTGGAATTGCCACCGTTCCAATTCACTATAGTGATATCTTTAGGAATATTATTCCAATCTCCTGTCAGATCTCCATTCACAATATAATAGTTGTCTACCGCATTATGTAACGAATCCACCATGTCGCTCCACATTAAGACCTCAGCTGCCGGACTTTCAGAACGAATCAGATCGTGACAACGAGTCATATTCTCCGAGAGCAGACTTGCCGGCGACTCATGGCGGTCCACGCAGATCTTGTCATGATTCAAATTCCTGATCTCGTCATGCCCCATAAAAAATCGTGCAGGGTGGTAGAGGTTGTTAACGCGGTGTACCTGATCGCTCAAGATCGAATACAAGGTATCTTCAGATAGACATGCCACGACACTGCCATTGCCCGAATTATCACTGACGGAAGCGAACGGATGATAGTAGTGGATCTCGATAGTATCACCATTGTGTATGGCACCACCTGGTAACCTGCTAAATGTTGGAGGGCTGTGGTACGGGAAGTAGCTATCCTTATGAGCATCGACCCACGGATCGATAATCGTAGCGAAGTCGACTCCTTCAACAAAGGCGGCACCGGAATTTTTATTCCTAACCGAGATTGGACAGCCTCCTCGTCGAATCACACTTGAAAGCCCGGCTTCGCGAATAGAGAAGTCGTCGAACCAAACCGTACCGGACTGACCTCCCCAGACGCCAATGTACAGTCTGACTGATGTATTACCAAGGGTATTGAAATTTACTTCAACCCTTGTCCAACCTGCTGTTGACGGGATATCGAGAGCCGTAAATGTCAGCGATTGTCCCGTGCTTCCACCTAAAGCAAGCATTTGAAGATAACCACCCTGCAAGCTTTCTGTCTTTATCCATGCGGACATGGAATAGTACTTATCGGAATCGCAGTTCACAAGTGTAGAGAAGCGACAATTGCCCGATGGATTTCCCTGTGTAAAATTCGTACATCGAGCGCTTGCCGATCCTCCGTGAAAAATTGATTTATCCTGAAAGGTACTGACTCCTGGCCCGTCGTAGAAATTCCATCCGGTAAATTGACCATTCGTACCGATGCTTTCGAATCCTCCGTTTGCTATTACGACCCGCGCATCCGGGATAAGCCTGCCGGTATCTGCCTCCATAACATACGTGGCTCTTGCGGGCAAGCCTTCGGCAAGATTCGGATCATTGTAGAGTATGCCGCTGGACCAGCCTAGACCGACGACTCCGGGGATGACTTCGATATTCTCCTTGCCAAGATGGACCTTGAGGGAATCGACATTCTGAAAATAATTCGATCCCATCAGTTGAAGGATCGAATATTTAAAATCGTTTTGCTGAATGCCATTGAGTTTGTAAAGCGCCATTGTATCGGCAATCGCTTCAAGCGCTTTTACCTGTGAGGCTACCAATAGATTATGGCCGGAAAACACCCAACGTGCTTGGTAATCCGGATAATCCCATACATGTGCGCATCCGATCGTGATGGTGGAGCCCGAACTGTTGAATAACTGATTGAGAGTCGTGACAGCGTTGAAGACGCCGACGGAATCCGAGCCGGCAACAATCAGCTCACTAGGACCAATATCGAGAAGGTAGCCTTCTTCAGGGGGTATATTTTCCCCAGGTGGCATTGCTCCTTTCAAATGTGCCCTAAGAAGTGCGCTTGAATTCCAACGGCCAAGGACGATCGCCCCCGAGCCGGAGTAGTTTGCAATCGAGATAATTGAAAGCTTAAAACCTTCAAGATTATTTATGTCAGATTGCAGTGCTTCGATCGCCGCCGACTCCGCTGGAGTCGGAACATCGGGAATAACAAGCTTTGTAGTATCTGTGATTGTGAAAACTCCTACCTTATTCCAGGCAGCCTTAGGATATGGATAGATCGAATTGACGTCATGTGCAAATGACGGCGCGGATAGTACGGCAAGAATCAACAAGACTAGTCTATTCATAGTGATCTCCTAAAACGGCGCACCCCCAAAATTGCAAAACCGCTATCGCAGGATTCGAAGTGCGCTTGTGAGAATTCCTTCTCGCGAATGCAAACGACAATAGTATGTTCCGGATGGCAACATACTGGCATCCCAGAGAATGCTGTGCTTGCCTGAGCCATACCAGCCTTGGGCAATAGTGGCAACTTCCTGACCCAGCACTGAGTAGATACTCAAAGTAATCTCTCCGGAGCGTGCAAGATCGAAACCGATAGAACTGAGTGATCCGGATGGATTCGGATGAATGGATATAGGCGATACTTGTCGCATGGACTTTTCGCTTACACTCGATGCCGCCGCCGTTGTAAATTTCCAGACTCCGGAAAATGCAGAAGCCCCGCTCTCGTCAATGGCCTGAACTCGCCAATAAAATGTCGTATTGCTCTTATTGCTTTCAAAGATATACGAGGTATCGGTAAGCTCAGGAGAAGTAAATACGATATCTGTAAAATCTTCCTTGGAAGAGATCGTAACGATATATTTCTTCGCATTCGCAGCGCTATGCCAAAGCAGACTTACGCTGAGTGTAATGTTTGTAGAATCGGTCGGCGGTGCAATTAAATCCACCGATAGAGGTGCATGTGAACTCTTCCAAAATTTCAGTATTGCCCTCAATGCCTCAGGTTTGTTTTGCGGCGGAGGGTCGACATGGAGAAGCGCTTCATCGTTCGTTCCGTGACAGGATGCACAGACCCTTATCTCGCCAGGTTGTGTCGTTACCCAATACCTCTCTCGGACGACAGGAATAAAAGTGCTATCGGTCAGCTCCCATGTTATTGCTCTGCGAGTAGGAACGAACGCCGCGAATGAGCCATCAGGGGCGATCCTAACGCTATTTTGCTTCTCGCCTGCTAGAGGCGGATTAAAGGTCACGGCAGTATCATGCATGAATTCCGCCAGGACGCGACGTCCGGGAATCGGAGTTGGGTTTCCCAACGTCATGCCGCGCAGCTGATCGGCCTGATACAATTCTATGTGGGCAACATCATAGATCTTTCCGTGTGCATTCGCACTTTCCGTTTCGGAATTATGCACCTTCAGAAAGTATGGCTGTTGATGATCGGAGTTATCGCGGTGCGTGATATTCCGCGAGACCAGCATGGCAAGATCATTCTGTTTCAAATAATTTCGAAAGATAAGTTCGTCAACACCTTCTTCAACGAAAACCTGATGCTCCGGCTGAGCAAGGGTTGAAGAGCGCTTTTGGGGGATCTGACGAGGTCTAACTTCAACAGGATCCAACTCCCATAACGCGCCACTGTAGGTGACAAGAGTATCCGGATCCCAATAGCTCACGGTTTTGGATATTCCCGGAGTGATTGCTGAATCTGCTACCCACATCGCACCGGCTTTCTTCATCGTCTTAATTCGGAAATCGTATCGAGAAATCGGATGCGATTGCGATCCAATGTTACGATCTCCATGCGTCTCCGGAGCATGAACAGCAAGAAGTTTTCCGTTTGAGAGCGGCAGTGGATTCCGGTAATGTCCGGAGCTGTTCGGATCTGGCGGAGTTCCTTCGGAGGGAGCTGTCACAGTTGACTTATCGGTAATATAGCTGAATGCCATCTTACTCGGATCAAGCCGAGGACTCGCAGTTAAGGTTACCAATTGGGCTGATGAGTGCTGATCGAATCCCAAGAAATTTACACCATAGTACGTACCAGGATTTGTCGGATCCTCGCTTAGTTGTATCAAATTTTGCAGCAGTGTTGAGTCATTTAATCTTCCCGACGTTTGATAATTGAAATCGGTTACATTCGGATCGTCATTGATCGAAGCCTTGAAAGCTGGCAACAGATCATGCCGGCCTGCGTGATTCAACGTTTCCTCCGAAGTGCCGTCTTCATTGATCTGCCACGGAAAGAATTGATTGAAGATGAGACCGTTCAGATTTGTCCCTTTCAGTAAGTCACGGCGAGTGGGCTCCGGTTCGGGGTAGATTTCATCGCGGCTATTTGTGACTACTGCCGACGCGGATTCATCGGAATAATTGAACGTCCCATAGTTTGTCAATCCTACAGCATCCTTATCGGCGTTAGGATCGCGCTGCAAATGATCCCATCGGGTGAAGACAATTCTTCCGTAGCTATCGATCAGCGGGTCGAACGCACCACTCGGACTCACGTTAAGCTGGAAGAGATCGCCTGTTGAAGGATCTAGGCTCCAAAGACCTGTCGTTGCAGAAAAACCGAATCGCTCGTCAAGAAGTGGGTAGAGATGTGGCTCCCCATTGCGGGGACGATCGGAGGTAAAAATAATTCGATCATCGGTTCCATAGATCGGACTGACGTTATTATACTCCGAAGGTTGGTTCGGCACCTTCGTAATTACGGGAGTCTCGTGCTCGCCGATACTGGTCACTTCATAGATCTGCCAACGGTATTGCAGCTGCTGGCCTTGTGTTTCCGGAGCACCGACCACCATACTGAATAATGCCTTTGCACCGCTCCAATGAATACTTGGCTGCCGAACGCCAATCGACTTCGCTCCCTGAAAACCGCTGACTCCGAATCCTGCACTTTCCGTGAGATTTTTTAGGACTCCATCGGGATAGAGGATATAGAGATCACTTCCCCGCCCTGCAAATTTTGGATCGGCAAGATGATTCGAAAATGTTGCCGTGATCGTGGAAGAATCTACCGGAATCGGTACCTGAGCTACGAACATGATCGGATTGGGCAGAACAACGCTCTGGGCACGAGAGATGCCAAAGGCTATCAGGATGACAACGAATGCCTGGATGATGGTCTTCATTGCCAAAGATAACAAACTAAACCCAAAAATGTCACATCACAGCGGTTCGTTAGCCAAGATTAATCGTTAGTTCGCTATCTGGATCGCATGTGAAACTGTTTTTCCATTGAATTGAAGGCGCAAGAAGTACGTCCCTGCCTGGAGGGCCGTGGCGTCAAGTTCGAATTGATTGTTTCCGGCATTCAGAAATCCTAATCGAATACTCTGAACTTCCCTTCCCAGAAGATCAAAAATCTTCATGCTCGCAGAGCCGGATTCACTCATGGAACAATTGACTATTGTTTTCGTGGAAAACGGATTTGGAAAATTGGAAATTGTTAAGCCAGCCTCCCGTGATCGATCACTCACACCACCGGTTAAAAGAAATGCCACCAACCGAGTTTCCGAAAAGGGGCTGCTGCCTCCATCTCCGAATGCTTCAACATGCCAAAAATATGATCCGTTAGGAAGTATCGGAGAAAGACTGTAGACAGTATCCGGAGACTTCTCCGAAGTAATTACAACATTCTGAAATTGGGTATCCTTCGCTATCGTAATTTGATAAGACGTTGCATGTAGTGAAGGATGCCACAAGAAGTTTGGTACATTATCTACATAAAAAGCACCGTCGAGTGGCGATATGAGTATGGGCGAATCAGGCGCTGGTGTCGGCAAGTCAGTCGTCATAAAATTCCAGGAGCTCGACCATGGACCCGACCCTGCATCGTTAGATGCCGCAACCCGCCAATAATAGGCCTTACTATTTTGAAGTCCACTAACTACTAAACTCGTCGCCTTGATACCAATACTATCCAAGATAATCCCACTGAAATCCTGGCTCATCGAAACCTGGACTTCATACGAAGTCGCAGAGGCAACGGCTTGCCATGTAAGCGTAGGATTTGCGGATTGACCGGTGGACTGATCGGCCGGAGATAGTAGTGTTACCACTCCCGGTTTCGCAATTGTCTGCTTCGTTGTTCCTACCCTCATTCCGTGCCCAAAACTCGATACCCAAACCTCCGTTGTATCATTCGGATTGAAAAATACTCTCATTGGCTGACGAAATGGGTATGAGGCGACCTGAGTAAAGGTTGGCATTGCATTTCTTGCATTCGTACTGTACCATAAGCCTTCAGTCTCAGAAGTGAAGTACATGATATTCGGATCGCTGGGCGAGAATGTACAAGATGTCGCACCATCGGGAAGAGTCTTCACTCGTGTCCAGGTAACTCCTGCATTCGATGTTTTGTATAATCCGCCAAGTCCGTTTGCAGCGCCTCCCCAACCACTGAATACGCCGGCATACCATGTGTTCTCCGAAGCATCGTAAGGATCGACAACGACATCCCGTGTCCAGTATTTCATGCCAGCGTCCGTGCGATCCTGCCAGGACGTTCCGCCGTCAGTGCTGAGAAACACTCCGGAGCTAGCAGTGAAATTCGACGTGCGATGGCCGGAAAAGGAAGCAAGTAAATTTCCATTCTTTAGGACTCGAATATCGAGCGGATGCCCTTCAGTTCTCGGAGGATTCGTAAGCTTCGACCATGTCGATCCGCTGCCTTGATCGGCATTATGCGTCACATAAATTCCTCCGGACGTACTATTGATAACACTTGCATATAGAGTCTTTGAATCTTTCGGATCAGAAGCAAGCCAGATCACCGGATGCCCGAAATCATGTTCAACTTGCCACGATGCACCGTTGTCTGTAGAAAACAAGACTTTACCCTTCCCTCCGTCAATGCGGGCATCGGTCAAAGTGGTAGACTGATACATATCATGCACACTCGATGTTGCTCCGTAGACTCGTGCACCGACTTCAAGTACATAATACATTGTGTTGTCGTTATGCCCGGAGTAGTTAAATCCCCATCTAGCCCCTGCATCGGTAGACCTCGTGCCTTTAATATCCGAAAACGAGCTGAACATATTTGATTGATCAAGCCATGCAATTTGCCAGCATGTCGTATTCTCTAATCCGACGCTATGGTATGATCTTCCGGTCGGTGTGTTCGATCCCTTAGGATTCTGATCTGCTGCCTCCACATACGCTGCGTGCCAATCGGTGCCTCCGTTTGAAGTAACATGGGCGAATCCGAGATCAGTGATCACAGCATAGTTCGGATCACCGGGAGCGACGGAAAACCCCAAAGCATATTCGCCATAACTCCATGCCCTATCACCGCTGGCACCGCTCCAGCCTGTATAGATATTCTGATTATTTGATGTTTGAAAAACACTAGTCCACGAGGCGCCGCCATTTGTTGTTTTGTAGACGGTCGGTGCACTATTAGTACTCCCGCCGGCAACATAGGCGATGTCAATATTCGTCGGTGACATTGCCGTAAAGAAAGGAAGTGCCGATGCATCGATCCCACTCTTAGCAACCTGCCAACTTCCTGAACCCCAATCCATCTTGTAGACATTCTTATACGCATCTTTGTCCGAGCCTGTAATCCCTGCATAGACTTGCGATAATGTCACACAGAAGAATCGTGTCGTCGCCCCCTGCTTTGCACCCGCGAAGCTGACGATGTATTCAGAAGAAGGAATGCCTGTGAGATTTGCTTTCGTCAAAGTTACTCCCCCGTCCGTCGATGTAAGCACTCCGTCATTCGTGCCAAGGTAAATATTATCGCCATCGAAAAATGCTCCGGCAAGGTGAATTCCCGCTCCATTATTGCTTGCCTGATACCGAGTAAAGAACTGATTACCTCCATCCGTCGATGTATAGATAATGCGGTAGTCGGACATGATAACATGCTGGCTATTATTCGGATCGGCAAAGAGTGAGAAGGCACTACCTGCCGTAGCATCATTCGGAAGCGGCTTCCACGTCGCACCTGCATCGGTACTTTTTGAGGGGCGCTGAACATCATTCCCATCAATATTTGAGCCATCGATCGCATAGCGCACATTATTCTTGCAGAACTGTACCGGCGCCAATTTTTGGGACTGAATCTGCCGAAAGTCAAGGATGCCCCATGACGCCCCAAGATCGGTCGTATGGAATATCTCGCTCATGTCGCAACCGATGTAAATCTCGTGACTATCGTCCGGATTGAAACTGGATGCAAATAATGCCCCTCCGCCTCCGGGTCCACGAGAAGAAAACTGTGCCGGTTGCGAGAAGGCAGATGAACTGGTAAAGATGGACAGAAGTACCGTCCCAAGAATGGTAAAACTGTAATTTTTCATAGGCAGACAAACATGAAACTTATAGATGATAATGAGTTACGGCATTCAAAGTTACAACAAAATATTCATTTTCTCCAAAAATAAAGAGGACTATAGAGCCTTCTAACTATAGAGAGTTGCATTATCCCGGGAATTTTCATATCTTCGCAGTGGGGTATACGCTCTTTTCCACTCACAATCAAATTAAGGAGGTTAGTATGATGCGTACGATCGTCGCAGGTTTCTTAGGAGCTGTGGTCATATTCATGTGGGGATTCCTATCCTGGGCCGTCCTGCCGTGGCATAAGACTACGACACACGGATTCTCGAACGAAGACGCCGTTGTTTCAGCCATGAAATCGGGAAATGCCGAAACCGGAACATATATGATCCCTGCAATGC
Organism: Bacteroidota bacterium; assembly: GCA_030706385.1. Lineage (GTDB taxonomy): Bacteria > Bacteroidota > Ignavibacteria > Palsa-1295 > Palsa-1295 > PALSA-1296. The sequence goes on from JAUZOQ010000020.1 coordinate 37,138, forward strand.
CCGATGGCACGGATGCTTCGCAAAAATCACATACAGAAAAAATGAAGAGCGGGCCGGTTGCCATCGTACATTACTCGACTACCGGATATGCCGATATGGATATCATGTATCTCCTAAAAGGGTTTCTCGTCTTGTTCGTATCAGCAACGCTTGCCGCCTCACTCTTAGGGAAACTGTCATGGTCGCTCGCATCAAAATTCGGTGCACGAGTTCGTTTCATTATGACGGTCGGACTCTTCCTCGCCTTTGCTGGTAGGTTAAGCGACTGGGCATTTCTCGGCTATTCCACAAGCTTCTCGCTCAATCTGGTAGCCGATGATCTGATCGGATGGACTCTTGCAGGCCTTGTCATCGCCTGGAGATTCAAACCACTGGTTGCAAAGACATCGTGATGCTTCGTAATGCTATAGATCAGAATTAACTGCAAAAAAATACCCGCTGCATATGCGACGGGTATTTTTCTATCTCAAAAAAGAAAGCGCTTACTTTGCCTTCACATTAGCTGCCTTAACCATCGCGGTGAATGCTTCCGGATTACGAACGGCAATATCGGCAAGAAGTTTGCGATTGACGGTGATCCCGCTCTTTGCAAATCCTCCGATAAGACGTGAATACGTTGTACCATTCTCACGTGCAGCAGCATTAATTCGGATGATCCAGAGCGCACGGAACTCACGCTTGCGGGCGCGACGATCACGGTATGCGTACTGGCGTGCTTTGTCAACATGATGCTTCGCAACGGTAAGGACGTTGCTGCGCATTCCAAAAAAGCCTTTAGCGGCTTTAAGCATTTTTTTCTTGCGATGCTTAGACGCAGGTAGGTTCTTAGCTCTTGGCATAGTATGTTTTTCAGATTTTTATTGTGATAAAAAAGCCGTGTAAGCATCTGAATCCTTTCACCTTACGGTGTCAAGACCGCCATTATGAAGTGGCGCTTAACGCAGCGGGTTTTAGTTAGAGCCGCAATCAACAGCGTTTTATGGCTTCCGGTTCAGTACTGAGCCAACAGCTCATGCTATCACGGATCAGGGAACAATCCGAGGAACGTGCCGTAAAATAGGGGTGTTAGTGACTCGCTATATAAATCCGACGGCAAAAATCGTCAAAAACAAGGAAAAATATCATGAAAAAAGGAATACACCCCGATTATCACACCGTTAACGTGCATTGCGCAGGTTGCAACAATGAGTTTCAGACTCGTTCGACCATTGCCGGCACGATGCTACGCGTAGAAATTTGCTATAACTGCCATCCGTTCTTCACGGGAAAGCAGAAATTTGTCGATACTGCAGGCCGCGTTGAGCGCTTCCAGAAGAAATTCGCCAAGTCGATCGCCGATCGCAAAGAAAAAGCCACTTCGGCGGCCTAAGCCGTTTGAAGTGTTATATTTGAAGTCCTGACCTTCCGAGGTCAGGACTTTTTCTTTTGCATCTATTCACTATGACACACACCCAGATAGTCCTTTTCGAGGACTCTCATGCCCGTGGACTGCTTTTTAAGCCGTTAACCTATACTCGTTCTTTCGCCGAACTTCTTGTCGGATGCTACTCAGGGCTCGAACGAATTCAGACCTTTTCCGGCCCCGGCAGTGAGATCGTCTTACATGTTCGTCCTGAACTGACAGCCATCGTACGCAAACGCTTCCCTGAATTTCAAACGAATGAACTCGCCGAAAATAAGCGAACCGTATTCATCAATGCAAGGCTGCTCATAACCGAACACCTGTTCAACCAATTTACATCTGCTACAGACACACTGTTTCGATGGGAAGATCAACCGGAGGAGATCCTGGCATTTAATGTTGCCAACATTCCGAAAGCTATAGCCGACAAAATTAATTCAGGACATCCAATCACCAACGATGACTTGAAGCTTACTGAAATACGACTGCCTCGCGCAAAACTCTTCACGTCACTCTGGAACATGGTTAATTCCAATCCTGTCGTGATCCAAAGTGACATCAAGCGGATCGCTGCGGCCGGAACGCGGATCTTTCAACGAGATCTCCATGCAAATCCCAAAACTGACGTTACCAATATCAAGAACATCTACGCCGCCGAAGGAGTAAGTTTTGGACGACGCACCTATCTCGATGCAACGGAGGGACCGATCCTGATCGAAGGAAAAGTTGTGATCGAACCGAACGTGACGATCATCGGCCCTGTAGTCATTCGCTCCGGCACGCTTGTGAAAGCAGGAGCAAAGATCCATCCCGGTGTGACGATCGGACCTGTTTCAAAAGTAGGCGGTGAAATTGAAAATTCCATTATACAGGGATATTCGAACAAACAGCATGACGGATATTTAGGACATAGCTATATCGGCGAATGGTGTAATCTCGGAGCAGGGACGAATACGAGCGATCTGAAAAACGATTATTCGAACGTCACAGTCTCTGTGGAAAATACGAAGATCGAGACAAAATCGCTATTCGTCGGATTGTTGATGGGCGATCACTCCAAAAGCGCGATCGGCACGCAGTTCAATACCGGCACAGTCTGCGGAGTAAGCTCAAATATTTTCTGCAGCGGCTTCCCGCCTAAGTGGATTCCGAATTTTTCGTGGTGCGGACCTGAAGGAATGCAAAAGTATCGAACGGAGAAGGCGCTCGAAGTTGCGAAGATCGTCATGGCCAGACGCGGAAAAACGATCTCACCTGAGGATGAAGATCTGCTGAAATCTCTGGCGAGCTAATTCCCCTCTTCCATCTCTTCAACGACAACTGCTTCGAGTTGCAGAAGGACGTCGCGAACCTTGGTGCGGCTTTCTTCCTTTATCGGCACGAGAGGAAGCCGGTAATTCTCGCCGATAATGCCCATCATTGCCAGAGCCGATTTGACCGGGCCGGGATTCGATTCGACAAACATTACCTTCATCAGATTCAAGAGTTCGAAATGGATCGCCTTCGCTTCCTGGAATTGACCATCCAAAGCAAAGCGTACCATGCGAGAGAATTCGTTGGGCACTACATTAGAAGTAACGCTGATCACGCCTTTGGCTCCGAGGGCGATCAAGGGAACAGTGAGATTATCCTCGCCCGATAAAAGCCTGAATCCCCGAGGTGCGTTCGAAATAATTTCCATGCATTGCGAAAGATCTGCACTTGCCTCTTTGATAGCAACGACATTCGGTATTTCGGCACACCGCAGTGTTGTTTCAGCATTCATATTCAACCCTGTTCTGCCCGGCACGTTGTAGAGTACAACGGGCAGACCTACATCGGCAACTGCCTTAAAGTGTTCGAAGAGTCCATTCGGAGTCGGCTTATTATAGTATGGCGTTACGACAAGTCCTGCATCGGCTCCGATATCCATCGCTTCGCGAGTAAATGCGATGCTGGACCGTGTATCGTTCGTGCCCGTTCCGGCAACGATGAGAGCACGTCCGGCAACATACTCGATCACAAAACGCAAGAACTTCGAGCGCTCCTGAGAGGTCACGGTCGGATTCTCACCGGTCGAGCCTAACGGCACGATCATTTCCACTCCGCCTGCGATCTGGTAATCTAGCAGGCGCCGAGTAGCTTCGTAGTCGATCTCGCCGTTCGCTAAAAAAGGCGTAACGATAGCTGTGCCAGTTCCCCGAATCAGTTTATGCATATTAACTATTGTCTCCTAAAATTTCCGTTAGGTGTTCTTCAAATCTGTAAAACCCTTTGCGTCCGGCGATCCACTCTGCTGCATGGACAGCTCCTAGGGCGAACCCGCGCCGGGATTTTGCCCGATGTGTCAGCTCGATCGCATCTTCTTCCGAATCGAATCCTACCGTATGTGTTCCGGTAATAGACCCCGAACGAATAGAGCTGATGAGGATCGATTCAGGCGATGGCGCTTCGCCCTGCTTCAACTGAGCAACAATTTTCGTCTTCGATTTGAATCCTGAAAGCACTGCTTCGGAGATCCGAAGCGCCGTACCGCTGGGAAAGTCTTTCTTTGTCCGGTGATGGGCTTCCGTGATATAGACATCGTAATCGGCAACGCTGAGTAGCCTCGAAGCATCGGCAACGATCTTCAAGAAGAGATTCACGCCGATAGAAAAATTCGATCCTATCACGCATCCCAAGTCTGCATCTCCGATCATTTTTCTGACTTTCAGAACATCGCTGTCCCAACCAGTTGTCCCGATCACCATCGGAACATGGGCTTTCGTACAAACTCGAACGTTCGTTACAACAGTATCGGGCTGTGTAAAATCAATTACAGCATCGGGAGCGTATGACTTCAAAGATTCGGGCGAGAGCATCTTATCGATATCGAAAATTGCCACGATCTCATGCCCGCGCGATTTTGCAGCCGCTTCGACCTCATGTCCCATTTTGCCGTAACCGGCCAGTGCTAATTTCATAGGATGCAAAAATACGACAGGGAAAGTGTGAAGTCTGAAGTCCTAGATCCGAGGCACTAAGACTGAGCCCTCAGACTTGTCAATGCGTTAAAGCCCATACCACAATGTTGGTCCCGAACTTCAAGGCCTCTTCTCGCTTCTCGGGCGGATCGTTATGAACTTCAGGGTCGTCCCATCCGTCACTCGGATTCGATTCGTAGGTATAGTAGACGCAGAGCCTTGTTCCGATGAACAAGCCGAATCCTTGCGGAGGCTTACCATCGTGTTCATGAGTTTTCGGAACACCATTCGGGAATTGGAAATGCGAATGGTAGATCCCATGTGTATACGGAAGCTCCTGGAATTCCTGATCCGGAAATACCTTCTTCATTTCGCGGCGGATCGGCTTATCGAGTCCGTAATCGTCATCGATATAGAGAAAACCACCGGCCTCCAGATATGCATGAAGCCGTTTTGCCTCTGCCTCCGAAAGATCGACATTGCCGTGACCTGTTAAGAATAAGAATGGATAATTAAAAATATCATCGCTTGCAATATCCACCCACACATATTCGGGATTGACTTCGATATTCGTATTATTCTTAATAAAACGCAAAAGGTTTGGCTCTTCGGTCGGATCGTTATACCAATCTCCGCCGCCGGAGTATTTCAGTCGTGCGATCCGAAACTGCGAAGCAGAGCGATTCACCGTTCGGGGGGCTTGGGCATAAATGCTTGTGGCAGCGAGGATTAGAAATGCCAGTGGTCGTAGAAGTATTCTCATCTATATATAGTACAATACGATGAAGAAGGCATTTGTTCCAGTATCGGCGTCCGGAATCTCTCCGAATCGATGCGTTTTACGTCAATCGTGTACCCTAAATCCATTTCAACAATATCACCCGTTTTGTTGTTATATCACCCGCAAAAAATCTTACGTTATTGATGGCAAAGAAAACCGAAACGGCTGAACCTAAGAAAAAGATCGACATTCCATCCGAATCCGGAGCACGTAAACTTGGCAAGAATGGCCTGAACTTGCCGTTTTCCAAAGAAGAGATCATTGCCGATTATCGTATCGCCAATCAATCACGTATTGCAAGCGTCCTCGGAAGGCGTGAAGTTCTCACGGGCAAAGCCAAGTTTGGAATATTCGGCGACGGTAAGGAAGTGGCTCAACTCGCAATGGCAAAAGCATTTCAATATGGTGACTGGCGCGCCGGATACTACCGAGATCAGACGTTCATGTTCGCCACCGGTACGAGCGATCTTCAGAAGTTCTTTGCGCAGCTTTATGCTCATGCCGATGTAAGCGCTGATCCCGCTTCGGGCGGTCGAATGATGAATGCACACTTTTCCACGCGCAGCCTTCATGCCGATGGCTCCTGGCGCGATCTGATGAAGCTCAAGCACTCTTCACCCGATTTTTCTCCTACAGCCGGGCAAATGCCGCGCCTTGTCGGGCTTGCCTATGCTTCCAAGCTCTATCGAGAAAATCCCGGTTTGCATGAGATGACCGGATTCAGCGATCATGGCAATGAAGTTGCCTTCGGCACCATTGGCAATGCAAGCACATCGGAAGGTGTATTTTTCGAAGCGGTTAATGCTGCAGGTGTGCTGAAGATCCCCATGGTCATTAGTATTTGGGATGATGAATACGGAATCTCTGTCCCTGCCGAATATCAGACGACGAAGAAATCGATCTCGAAAGTGCTTTCCGGATTTGAGGCTGGTAGTGGCGATGACGGCTATCTCTTCTATGTGGTTAAAGGCTGGGATTATCATGCTCTCTGTGAAGCATATCTATCCGGAGTGCCAAAAGTTCGTGAAAGCCATATACCGGCGCTCTACCATATAACGGAGATGACTCAGCCTCAAGGTCATTCGACTTCCGGATCGCAGGAGCGGTATAAATCAAAAGAACGACTTGCCTGGGAAGCCGAGTATGACTGCAACCGGAAGATGCGCGAATGGATGATCTCGAGTCACGTCATAACGGAGTCCGCGCTTGACCAGATCGAGAAAGAGGATAAGGAAGTTGTCGATGAGGCCAAGCGCAGAGCCTTCGAAGCATTCTTGAATCCTA